>NZ_JAFCAC010000056.1:54401-58430 GCF_018588165.1 Thermoanaerobacter sp. CM-CNRG TB177 | reverse complement strand
TACTATTCTTGAGGTTTTTTCTGAAATTTCTGTCATGCAACTTAAAGTTACAGTTTATCATTTTTTCAATGGCGATATATGAAAATGTTTAAAAAATCAAAGATGAGAGAGGTAAATTTATGTAACCGGCTGTAAAAGATTCTTATCAATATTTTCTAATATTATATCACTTTTACTTGAAAGTATAAAAATGTTATTATGAAAGTAGAGGAAATGTATGGGGGTGAGAAAAACTGAGAAAAATTATAGCATTGTTGAGTTTAGTGGTGCTACTTACAGGTGTGTTTAGTTATTTTAAGGTAAATATAAGTCCTGTGCACAATAACACATCCTACAAATATTTTATCGCAAATGAGAAAGAGCCAAGAGTTCATGGAAAAGAAAGAAGTGATTAGTAATTAAGTAGAAGAGAATTATAAGTAAAGGAGGGTACCCATATAAAAGATGTAAAAACGGTACAAAAATATTTGGTAGCGGAAGAAAGAGAACCAACAGAGAGGATAAAGTATTAGAGTATTTTCAATTATTTGTAATGATTTTTATCTCTGGGATGGGTTGTGAAAATAAATCAATAAATTAGGTTGCTTTCTTAAGGAGTAGTAAAAATATTTGCAGAAAAAATAGGTATAAGGGAACAATAGGAGAAAATGTAATCCAGTTACTTAGGTGAATGTTAAGCCAATGATGGAAAAAATGAGAACTTCATATTTTGTTGAGGTATTTATTGTTTCTGCAAAACATTGTATCCGAAAGGATTGAAGTCCTGAACCTTTATTAAGTTTATAAATTGAACCGTAATGAGAGGAGGATAGTAAATGAAAAAATTTTTAGTTGTAATTACCATTCTGTGCTTAATATTAGGGATGGTTACAACTTTAGGAGCACAAGAAAGTAATAAAGAACAGAATTTTATTGTTGTAACATCCGATAGAATTCGTTACGAACCAAATGCAGATTCTTGGAATCTAGGATTTTCTTTGCTTACGGTTTCAGATTTAAAATCTAAGCCAATTTTAAAATCTATATCTGTAAATGGTGTAGATATAAAAGAATCCCTAGCAGTTGTACCGTCTGAATTTCCGATAAACAAATTTAAAGGATTAACCACGAGCCAGCTAAAGCGTTGGAATGAACTTCGTAAGGCCTACCATAAAGGAACATTAAATAAAGATGGATTAACTGAGTTCAGGTCATTAAATCAGGCTTTGAAAGGAGCTGTAGAGAAAGCCGAAGGAATTGTTGAACTTAAAATAAATCCTACAAAGTTACCTTTTTCTATGGAGAAAGGGGAAATCTATCCCTTACAAGTTGAGATTCAATATGGACAGGAGGTTCAAACATTTACAACCGAGGTATTTATCCAATCCATACCTTCTGATAGCAGCTGGATACCGGCCCAGCTTCATGTTCACTCAAACTTTTCTGATGGTAAAAAGACTCCACAAGAAATAGTAAATATCTACAAGGGGATGGGTTATAAAGTTGTTTATATAACCGATCACACAGATCTTATACCACAACATGGAGGGTGGTCAAGTTACAGTGAGGCAATGGCTAATGCTTCTAGTGCATCTGGGATTCCAGTATATCCAGGAGCAGAAATGACCGTTGTTTCTTCTACTGGAGAAGTACAAGGGGATCTTTTAGCTTACGGCATAGTAAGTCTTAATGGTTTAGAAAATAAAACTTATAGTCCTCAAAGAGGCATTGATAATATATGGGGAAATTCAAGCTTATCTTCTGCAGCTATTGCTCATCCTACAGGGAATCCTCCGTGGACTGACTGGTCTGTTGTCAGATACTCGGGTATCGAACTGATGTCGGGATATTTGCAGCTCAAATTTGATGATGGGGCAAGCCCAATGGTTAGATGGCGTTCGGAACTCACGAGGCTTTTGCCTGATGCCTTTAATTATATCTATCGCCCTTCTGCTCGCACTGGAGACGATTGGCATGCGGAATTCTATGAGCCCAATCCAGAGGGTTATGTGACTTTTATTAATACCTCAGGTTCAACTAGCAAGTTCGCGGTAGATTCAGCATTGCTCAGAGGTAAAACCGTGGCAAGCCGAGATGGAGGGCTTGGCTATTTCTACTTTGAAAGAAATGGGACAACAAAGCATATCGGTGAAACACTTACTGGAGTTCCTGCTAATTCAAGAATTAATATATATTTGACATTCAAACCTGTTAATTCTGGAAGTTACACCATAAAAATTTATAAAGATAACAAAATCTCTGAGATTTTTAGCCAAACAGGTTCGTATTCTAGTGGTGTTACCTATAATATGTCTGGTTCCTTTATATTTGATGGCGGGCAACACTATTATTACCTTTATATCTCTGGACCAGATTATATATATTCAACACCAATTTATGTGTCGAATTAGACTTAATTTATTAAAAAAATAATTTAATATAAGAGAAGAAGGTGTTAATCCACCTTCTTCTCTTGTGTGCGCTCATTATGGGCGATAACTATGCGGTGAAAGTGCACTATGGGCTTGGTAGTGTGAACCATTAGCCAAAGGCAAGGGCGTCCATCGTGAGGTGGAATCTGAAGGAAGTCGGCAGCAGAATTCCGGGCTGATGAACAAAAACCACATATGAGGTTGACTTGGAGTGGACGAATTTGTACATCAAAACGAAATCCAACACTGCTTGAGCTCCGAGCATTAAAAGTGGCGGGTATATGGGAGGAAAGTTATCGTTTTTACCTAGGGGGGTCTCAAGGAAAAGTCAGGAAAGAAGACTCTGAAATGACAACCCATGCAGTGATGTATGGCTGAACCTTGAGAAATCAGCAGAGGTTTTCAAAGAAGGATTTGACATTATCACAAATATCTGCAAGTGATAATTGCTTAGTTTTGATTTTCAAAAAGTTTCCTTCGGTTTGTTTTGAAGTCTAATCCTCTATATAAAAATTTGACGACCAAAAACAGCGAAATTCAGTTGAAAATATATAGCGGAACCCATGAATTTTTAAGGCTTTTGAGGCTCTGAAAGGCCCTAATCTTTTTACAGAAAGGAGAGATGAAGGTTGAAGTATAAGAAAATAATATTTTTAATAGGTTTGCTATGGGGATTAATATCTTTTGGGCTTATCGAAGTCGCTGGAAGAAGGGGACAATTTTCTATGGGAAATTATTTAATGGATTCTAAACCTTTTATTGCTGTAGTTGATATAATTAGAGCCGACAATTTAGTATGGCTGCTTAAGCTTCTTCTTTTACCGTATGCTGTTGGATTAGATTTATCTATATGGACTATTGGATTCATAGGATGTATTTTTAAATATGGCAATTCGTCTTTTCAAGCATTGGGTAAAGTGTTTGTGAATTATCCGATTGTAGAATGGTTTATACTAATTATTTACACTATATTAGGAGGAGTTATACTTGTAATACTGCCTTATTATTTGATAAGCTATGCGGTTGCAAAATTGCTAAAAATATAAATTTCTATAAAAACAGGTATTTTTAAAAAGTCTAATGAAAGTTTAAAGTGAATTATCGTACATCAGAGAGAGACAAAGAGGACAAGGGGGACGGTTCCGTGCGCTTAGAAAAGCTCATGCGTTAGAACAGGTGCGAATCCTGCCCGGTAAAGCCTAGCCAGCAACGGAATAGCAATGCTTTCTCGGGGTCATAGGCCTTGACATGTTATACAATATTAACGCATAGGGAACTCAGGAGGTCTTGTAACTCCCAGAAAGAGTACGATAAACAAGTGTAAAATACAAGGATATCGGAAGGTTAGCAGGAAGTCGGATTACGGCATAGTACTGATAATCTCCATACTGCTCTAAACATATGAAGTGTAATTATGGGGTATGGGATCATGTAGCAATGTCATGCCCAGACGCTGGGGGCGGTTCCTCACGTATGAAGATAAAAATCCTCCATAAGATGGGGATTTTTATTATGCTGCCTATTAGAAAACTGTAATCCACACAGTTCACGTTGAGAAAGCTTCCTTTGAAGCCTTAAAGACTTTATTTTAGTGCCAATAGGAATATTCATAAATATC
>NZ_JAFCAC010000056.1:52204-54391 GCF_018588165.1 Thermoanaerobacter sp. CM-CNRG TB177 | reverse complement strand
TACTATTCTTGAGGTTTTTTCTGAAATTTCTGTCATGCAACTTAAAGTTACAGTGTATCATTTTTTCAATGACGATATATGAAAAAAGGAGAAAAAGAAAGAAAAAGTGAATAACTTTGCCAAAACGAAATATTGGGATAGTTCTTCAACAATTTTGCCATTTTACTGGAAGAGGCAAGAATGGTAGGATAAAATTGAAAAAGGTATAGCTTTATTGACAAGAGTAACTTTTCTGCTTGGATACTGACATATGTTAACGTAAAGCTCGCCTATATAAATGATAAAAAAATAATGCAACCGTATTATTATCTACAGTGATAATAATTAGGCGTGGACATAATTATCCAAAACAATTAAATTTTAAAAGACAAGGGGTTGGAAGAATGAAAGAAAAAGAGCAAAAATTTAAACAAGTCTTGTCTTTATTTATAATCTTTGTATTAACTTTTATAATGACCTGTGGTTGTTCCACTGAGGAGAAAAAAGAGAAGGTAAAATTGAATGGAAGTCCTTTTGCAATTCTTGAGGAGGAAGAAGAGGAAGTAAAAGCGAAGCTTTATTATTGGGACCTTGAACACAAGAAAATAAAAGATGAATCAAAAATCATGCATACCATTCTAAAGAAAGAGGTACCAAAAGAAATTTACAAGAAGTCTCCAATTTCATGGGATGGAAAAGGACATTTGGTAATTCCATCATATGCACAAGTTTCTCAAGAGTATCAAGGAAATGTCGAGAAAGTAGAAATTCCTTTGCAAGAAAGAATAATTTGGGGGAAAGATGTAAAACTGGTCAGTAAAGAAAAGGACAAATACATTTTGGTTTTTACTGAGAATAGTAAGGATAAAGAAATAGAGTTGGTTATTCCTCCACACTTTTTTAAAGGGAATGACGGTAAAGAGTACAGAATAGGAGAAACAGGCACTGTAGCAGGAATTATCAAAAAGGGAGATGAGGTATTTATACTGTATTCCTGCTTTATACCGGGTGCAGGGGAAATCTATGCAAAACTTTTCATAGCAAAATATGATCTTAAGGCAGAAAAAATAGAATGGGGAGAAGTAGAGATTCCAGAAAATGCAGAATTATCACCGGCGTTACCCCCTTTACCAGACAATACAACTTCTATTGAGAAAAGCTTCTTTATACCTACTCTTACAGTTCCTGCAGAAGTAGATATTGATAGTATGAAACTTAAGCCAATCAACAATATCATAGAGTATCAGAAGAAATATGCTTCAGAAACATTGAAATCAGCCATGCCGGTTAATATAGAAATTTTGGGGAGCTATGAAGATATTTTATTTGTAGGTATTCAAATGGTGAAGCCCACCGAGCCTCCAGAACTCTATGTTTTTGCGCTAAAAGATGGGCAAATGATGGGACTTTTGCGAAGGACAGAGAAAGGGATAGAGCTAATAGACCAAGAAAATAAGGTAGTGGAAACATACGACATACCTAGAAGCAGTAGTTTTGGCGGAGAAAGGGATATCATTTTCCCAAATACAAGCGGGACAAATAGTATGATGGAGTAAAAATTAAAGTTGTAGGGTTGGAGGGGGATTTTATTAATTTTTTAATTTCTTAATTGCAATTACAGCCGTTTTTTGTGATTGGCCTTTTAATCTTTGATATAGCAGATAAAAACGCTATAGGAATGTATTAGAAAGAGGTGAGGCTTTGTGGAGGAATTTCAAATGCTTAAAGAATCAAAATTCACAACTCTTTCATCACGACCATACCATTTTCTTTGGTAATTTCCAACTTATAAAGTTTTTTACAGGACCCTATGGTTATTTTTTTAAGCCTCTCCTGACCAGTTATTTCAAATATATGTATAGATTTAATGAGGGAATCTTTGTACACTTCTTTGTCAAGGTTTAGTTCTGCAATTGCTTTTCTGAAGAGTAAAAGCCCTAAACCGCTTAGGGTATTATTTTTTACACAGGTTTCTATACCTAGATTGGCGTAGTAGAGAGACTTTTCGTAAATGGATAGAAGGTGATAGCGATAAGAAATATTGTAATAGACTTTTATTTTTGTTTCCCAATCTTGTGGTGAGAGAGCTTCTAAGCAAAAGAGAAGCAGCTCAAGACTTTTTTGAGTTGATTCTTTTTTTTCAATTATCAATGCCATATTCATCAATATTCTGACTTCCATATCGCTAGTAATTGTTTCTTTTACCAT
>NZ_JAFCAC010000056.1:50868-52194 GCF_018588165.1 Thermoanaerobacter sp. CM-CNRG TB177 | reverse complement strand
GGGACGGTTCCTTCTGTCTGATTTTTTCAGATAAAAGGAACCGTCCCCCTTGTTTGACTGTGGGAAGAAGATGCAATTGACTTGCACTCATAGAGATGGGACAAAAGATCTAAAGTTTCCTGTTTGGGTATGACTTTACCGTTTTCAATTTTTCTAAGTGTATCCCTGCTGATGAAAGCTTGTTCAGCAACATCGCTTTGGGAAAGTCCCAAAGATTTGCGAATATTTTTAAGTTCTTCACCAAATGCTTCTAAATCGTAATAGAAACCATCCATTTTTTAACACCCCATGCCGATTCAAATCGGCTTGAAATTATCCTGGTTATTATCTATTATATAGTTAAAAGAAGGAAATGTAAAGGGCAGGTGAAGATGGAATGAAGAAGAAATTGCTGGTTATTTTCTTTATTGTTAATATCTTATTTACATTTTGTTTCTTGAGTTCCTTAGGAGATAGAGGGGTAGTACCATTAGGAGAAGAGGATGCAATAGACTTACATTATATAGTTTTTCATAATACAGTATAACTCCATGAAATACGAATTTCAAAAAATTAGATGTTAATCTGTGAATCTGACAATTTTTAAAATTTTACACAATTTTGTTCAATATATACACAAAAAAGGAAGAGGACTATCAAAAGGTATAGACCAAATAAAAAATTGTGATAAATGTGTATAACTCATAATTTAAATTCGTGATTAGTTCATTAAAAGCCCCCCTGAATTTTATAATATTTCAGAAGGAGATGAATGGTGATGAACAAGAAAATAACAAGCCTGTTTGTAATTCTTTTGATAGTTACTTTTACTACTTCTGCATATGCGGCAATTACTACGATTGTATATCAGTCAGGTCCAAATCTAGTTAAGTCTACGGAGTACTATCAATACAAATACGTTGGTTACATTCAGTTGAGCTCTGCTTATAATGATAATGGTTGGAGTAGACTACGAGGCTATATAAGGTATTATATTCCTAATACAGATAAAGATACTGGTAGATGTTATACTGACTGGTCACTAAATGGGGAACTCGTCAGTAAAGAGATTACTTTTTATGATACCTTAAATCCCTTTGCTGAAAAAGTACGGTTTGAATATGGATTTGACTCTGTACCATATGGTAGCGGAATTTTACCATTTACTATATTTACACCAATGGTGGAAGTTTTTGAAATAAAAATTGGTAAATAAGACAAACCACTTGTTTATTACACTTGGCAGATAAGAGTGTTTTAAAAGGGGGCTTTTTATAGGGCTTTCCGGTTCGGAGAAGACAACATTGTATATGTTGTAGTTCATATAATGAGAGGAGAATTAAAAAA
>NZ_JAFCAC010000056.1:50484-50858 GCF_018588165.1 Thermoanaerobacter sp. CM-CNRG TB177 | reverse complement strand
GAAAGAAAAAGTAAAGGGAAGTGAGGATGGAATGAAAAAGAATAGGAGATAGAAAGGTGGTACCATTAGGAGAAGAGGATGCAATAGACTTACATTGTATAGTTTTTCATAATACAAAATAACTCCATGAAATAGATCAAATTAAAAAAATTAGATATTAATATAAGAATCTAGTAATTTTTGAAAATTTCATATAATTTTGTTGGATATATACACAAAAGAAAAGGATTAAAAAGCCATAGACCAAATAAAAAATTGTGATAAATGTGTATAACTCATAATTTGAATTCGACATTAGTTCATTAAAGCCCCCCTTGAATTTTATAATATTTCAGAAGGAGATGAATGTGATGAACAAGAAAATAATAAGCCTA
>NZ_JAFCAC010000056.1:50204-50408 GCF_018588165.1 Thermoanaerobacter sp. CM-CNRG TB177 | reverse complement strand
TGACTCTGTACCATATGGTAGCGGAATTTTACCATTTACTATATTTACACCAATAGCAGAAGTTTTTGAAACAGAAATTGGTAAATAAGAAAAGCCACTTGCTTATTAAACTTAGTAGATAAGAAGGCTTTAACGGGGGGCTTTTTATGGGGTTTGGCAGTTTAGAGAAAAAAACATTGTATAAATGAGAGGGGAATTAAGAGG
>NZ_JAFCAC010000056.1:48772-50194 GCF_018588165.1 Thermoanaerobacter sp. CM-CNRG TB177 | reverse complement strand
TCAAGACATCCCCTGTATGACAAAACTCATGAGTATATATACAACTATTTTAGCAAGGCTAATAATATTTTTGGCTTTTATTATTTTGATTCTAATTCAAAAGAAGAAGTAAATCAAATTGTTAGTGATATTCAAAAAATGCTGCAAAAATACGGGTATTTATATGACATTACTGATGAAGGGTTTTACAGGGGCAATCTTAAAAATATTATCTCTTCAATGCTGCTTTCTAAAATTTATTTGCCTGTGTTTATAGCCTTTATTTTCGTATGCGTAAATTTGTATTTTTTCTATTATATACTTTTACGTAATCAGAAAAAAGTTATGATTATACATTCAATATTTGGAGCAACAAATGTAAAGCTTTTGGCAAGGTATACAAGAGAAATATTGAAGTACTTATTTTTAAGCTCTGTGCTAGTTGCAATTTTTTACAAACTATTTTTTGCCAGTACTGTTTATGATGTTTCGATCAAAACACTATCAATTGTCGTATTGGCAAATGTCTTGTTGGGATATGCAATATGGTTTTTGGCTTTTTTAACTGTTGACTACAGGTTAAACCGAAAGGATGGAGTATATGATTACGCAATTTAAATTGGCTTTTAAAGATATTAGGAAAAATAAGTGGAAAATTCTTTTATTTATTTTCCAAATGACAATTTTTTTGTTTTTTACAATTATAATTTTAGAGCAGCCTGTACAGTTAAGTCACTACAGCAAGATGCTAAAGATTATAAAAAATAACAATATAATCTTTTTTAAAGATTACTTAAACAACTGGGAACCTCCTTTTATTGACAAGGAGATATATTATTTTTTTGAAAATTTCTTTGATAGGAGTGGTAATGCGTACTCCGTAATGGAAAATGCAGGTACTGTAGAATTTTCACAAGAACATCCCGATGCAAAAATAGTTATAGGGGTGGGGAATTTTGATAAAATTTTTGGAATTGATAAATACAAAGATACAGAAAAACCCTCATACGTTTTTATAGGGTCTGATGTAAAAAGCCTCGAGATTGGAGATGAAATTAAATTGGGAATTTTTAATAGGCAAACGTACAAGGTTGATGGCAGATTAGAAAAGGGAGAGGGTTATGTAAATAAAGGCAGATATAGAAGTTTAGACGACAAAGTGCTGGTTTTGACTTCATCAAGAGAAGTAGCAACATTGTACCAAGTAGGAGGGTTTCTTGAGTTAATACAAAATATTCATATTACAAAATCGGAGGAAGGCGAGATTGATAAAATTGTAGAAATGGCAAATAAGACCAAAAAAATTACTTTAATTCCTGAAAAATTGAATTTAAGAAATATAGTTGAAAAGGGCTATAATGAGGATTTCATAAATTTTATATTTTTTTCAAGCTTTCTTATAAGCATGGGGATATTCATAATAGTTGGATTGGTTTCTTTCCT
>NZ_JAFCAC010000056.1:48580-48762 GCF_018588165.1 Thermoanaerobacter sp. CM-CNRG TB177 | reverse complement strand
TTTTATAACAATATTATTTGTATCCATTTTGTCTGTTGGGAGATTGAACAAAAAAGACTTAACAGCATTTTTAAGGAGGGATAATTAAGCATGCTCATAAAAACAGAAAATGTAAAAAAAGAATACATGAGTGGAAAGAAGAAGAATCTGGTTTTAAAGGGAGTAAACTTAGAAATAAATGC
>NZ_JAFCAC010000056.1:47904-48570 GCF_018588165.1 Thermoanaerobacter sp. CM-CNRG TB177 | reverse complement strand
TTTTATAACAATATTATTTGTATCCATTTTGTCTGTTGGGAGATTGAACAAAAAGGATTTGACAGCATTTTTTAGGAGGGACAATTAAATATGCTTATAAAAATAGAAAATGTAAAAAAAGAATACATAAGTGGAAAGAAAAAGAATCTGGTTTTAAAGGGAGTAAACTTAGAAATAAATGAGGGAGAAAAGATTGCTATAGTAGGACCTTCAGGCTCTGGCAAAACAACACTTCTTAATATAATAGGATTATTACTTCCCGCAACAGAAGGGGAGGTTTACTTAGCTGGGAAAAGAGCATCAAGTTTAAAGGAAAAAGAAAGGGCAAAACTAAGAAATAAATTTTTTGGTTATATATTCCAGGAATTTCTCTTAGTAGAAGAAGATACAGTATTTCAAAATATAGAAATACCTCTTTTGTACTCTTTGACAAAGAAGACAAAATCAGAGAAAAGAAAAATGGTTGAAGAAGTTTTGGAAAAAGTGGGTTTGGAAGTTAAAATAAACGAAAAGGTCAGGAACTTATCAGGAGGAGAAAGGCAAAGGGTGGCAATAGCAAGAGCTATAATAAATGACCCTGAGGTAATCCTTGCAGATGAACCGACAGGTTCGTTAGATGCAGAAAACGGGGAAAAAATCATGGACATTCTGGAAAGTTTGGTAGAC
>NZ_JAFCAC010000056.1:43007-47739 GCF_018588165.1 Thermoanaerobacter sp. CM-CNRG TB177 | reverse complement strand
GGGACGGTTCCTTCTGTCTGATTTTTTCAGATAAAAGGAACCGTCCCCCTTGTTCCACTGTGGGAAGAAGATGCAATTGACTTGCACTCATATGACTCCATTGGGATGAAATGATGGGGTGAATCGATTTAGTTTTCTTTTTAAAGTACATAAAACGCCAGAGACAAATGCAGGTGACAGTTCCTTTTATCCGATTTCTAGATTCCAAACAAAAAGAACCGCCTTCTTTGTTTGGATTATTTGTGTTAAAGTCCAAATTTTCGGATAATTTATTTTAAAAATCCCTGTGCTCAGCATAAAAATTGTTTAGGGGGAGGTGTCAATGGTGAGAAAGATAAATTTCGACCCCATCGTTAATCCAGCATTTTGTGGTTTAGCGAAAATATGCGGCGTTGAAATTAAGTAAAAATTAGGTGAGATGTGTAGTTTGAAAGACTACATATCTCACCCTCCTTTTTTCCTTGATCATAATTGGATTATAAGAAGGAGCGTGTTTTCGATGTATTATGAAAAGGCTAATGTTTATATTACTAATGACAAGAAAATATTATTTGATTTGAATAAATATGATATATACGAGATTGATGATGAAACTTTCAACTTATTTGAAGAAATATATTTTGAGGTAGAAAAAGGAGTTTTATTTGATGAAAACATTAATGAAAGCACTCCTAAAAAGAAAGAAATATATGAACTGTTGTTTAGATTTCGGAATTATAACAGTAGTGGAGAAAGAGAGACTACCCAGATAAGGATCCACACGAGCAATGAGTGTAACCTTAAGTGCAAGTACTGTTATGCAAACCATGGGGACTATAACCAAGGGCAAGCTATAATGACAGAAGAAATAGCGGAAAAAGTAGCTGATTTTATAAAGTTAAATTTTCCAAAAGTTAAAGTTATAGTATTTTTTGGAGGAGAACCTTTACTTGGATTTAAAGCTATAGGAAAGATATGTGAAAAAATGGGAAAAGAAACACATTACATTGTTAACACTAATCTTACGATTTTAAATGAAGAAATAATAAAACTAATTAACGAGTATAGTATAAATGTTACAGGAAGCATAGATGGTCCAAAGGAAATACATGATCTTAATAGGGTATATAAAAGGAACGGAAGAGGAAGCTTTGATATTGTTAGGCACAATGCTAGGAAACTTATGGAGGAAACAGAATATTTCGATACGGTGGATGCCGTATATACTCTTCCAGCTCAAAAAAAGTATTCTAAACATCAGATCGCAGAGTACCTTTACAAAGAATTTAAAGTAAAATATATTGCTATTGGCGATGTGATTACAGAAGATGAAACGCTTAAAGTAGAAAAGGAAAAGGTCCAAGATATAGAAAAAGAAGTTGAATATGTGTTTGACAATATAATCGCTGATAGGTTTATTTATCTAAATGAATACTCTCTTCCATTAATATCATTTTTCTCCAAATCATATAATGATAATTTTTGTACTACAGGTATCTCAAATATTACGATAACAGCCAGCGGGGATATATGGCCATGCCAATTGTTCATTGGGAGAAATGAATATCATATGGGGAAAATAGATTTTAACGACATTACAAACTTCGATTTTAAAAAATTCAATAAGGTGTCAGATAATTTTTACAAAATAAAGAAATCTAGATTTTCAGAATGTCAGAAATGTATTGCTAGATATTGGTGTGTAAAGTGCTTGGGAGCTATACAAAAAAATAACTTAGAAGAAAATATCATAACAAGTGAGTGTATAAATATACGGAAAATAACAGAAATAGTCTTAGAAAAATTAGGATATTACATTTTAAATGGCAATTTTGAAAAACTATACGGCAACCTAAGGAAAACAACAAAAGGAATTGAGGATAAATTTTTAAATGTTGTGTGAAAAGGAGTGAAAGACCTGTATGAGAGAATTTCTATTCAAGTATAAAAAAGAGTTTGTGCTTGCAGTATTTTTCTTAGTAGCTTCTGTATTGATAAATATTTACTTTGCTTTTATTTATAAAAAACTCATAGATGTAGCAACTACACGTGATTTGGTGAAATTTTATTCTGTTGTCAAATTCGCAGTAATGTTTACCATATTGGAAGCAGTAGTTGGATGGTTAAATAGAACAACTCGATTTCATTACATGAAAAAAACTTTGATATACCTAAAAGACAGGTTATTTAGAGCAATCATTAAAAAGGATGTGGAACATTTTAATGAAGTTAATACAGGTAAGTACATTTCAATTATTTCAAATGATGTAAAGATTGTAGAAGAGGATTATTTTAACAATTTCTTTAGGCTTTTAGGCAGTGCAGTAGGATTTGTGGCTGCATTAATTTCTCTATTTATATTAAGTTACAAAATAACTGTGATGATAATACTCATGGCAATTCTTAGTGTAATAATTCCTCGCATTTTTGATGATAAGATTGCTAAAATGAGAAACGATTATTCTGAGAGCTTAGAACTTTTTACTATAGAATCTAAAGATACTCTTACAGGACTTGAAGTGATAAAGAGCTTCGGGATAGAGGATAAAGTACATGAGAAGTTTTCAAAAGTTAATGAAGATGTGGAAGATAAAAAGCTTAAATACAGCGTGCTTTTAAATACCTCTGACACCATGTCAGAAATTTTAAGTAGCTTTATTTTCCTCTCTGTATTTGCAGTAGGTTTATACTTTAATATAAAAGGAGAGATGACTTTAGGAACGATGATTGCCTGTGTACAGCTTACCAATAACATAATTATGCCAATATACAGTATGGGTCAAAATCTCAACAGGATACTCTCATTAAAGAGCATATCACAGAAGATAAATGAAGTATTACAGGAAAAGGAAGAGAGGAATGATTATATACCAGTAAAATCTTTTAACGACTCAATAGAATTTAAAAACGTATCTTTTAGCTACACAGGGGAGACAAAAGCTTTGGATAATATAAACTTTACAATCAAAAAAGGAGGAAAGTACGCATTAGTAGGGACAAGTGGAGCAGGGAAATCCACAATACTCAAGTTATTGTTAAAACAATATGAAAACTATGAAGGAGAAATAAAATTAGATGGGATAGAATTAAGAAGAATAGACAAGAAAGACTTATTCAAGATAATAACCCTATTACATCAGAATGTATTCATATTTGACGGGACAGTAAAAGACAACATAACCCTATTTAATGACAGATACACGGATGAAGAAGTAGTAAGAGCGGCGAAGATAGCAGGATTAGGGCCGTTATTAGAGAAATTGCCAGAGGGGATATTAAGTGATGTAGGAGAAGGGGGAAAACTTTTATCGGGAGGGGAGAGGCAGAGGATAGCGATAGCTAGGTCAATAATAACAAATGCGTCAATACTGGCACTGGATGAAGCGACAGCGGCGTTAGACAATGAGACGGCGTATATGATAGAGAAGACGATACTAGATATGGACATAACAGCGATAGTTGTAACACACAGGTTGTGGAGTGAGCTACTCAAAAGGTATGACGAGATAATAGTATTAAGGGATGGAAGGATTGTGGAGAAAGGAAGGTTTGATGATTTAATGAAGATGAAAGGGTATTTTTACAGTTTGTTTAATATAGAGAAGCTGGATAAAGTAGAGGAGCGTATAGAAGAAGAGGGAATATATGTGGTGTAAGGTAAAGTGTTTTATAGAGGAGGATGAGCCAAAGTGAAGGCATTTTTGTTAAAATATAAAAAAGAATTTGTAATTGTAGTATTTTTTGCAATTCTTGCTGCTCTGATGAATGTTTTTGTAGCATTTATCTTAAAAATGTTTTTTGATGTAGCTACAATAGGCAGATTAGAGAATTTTTATACTGCCGTTGAAATAGCATTGGTTTTTGTGATTTTCAACAGCCTTGTACTCTGGTTGGCTCAAATATCTAAATTCGACTATATCAAAAAGAGCTTAATACATTTAAAAAATGTACTCTTTGAGAAAATTATAGGAAAAGATTTAAATCAATTTGATGAAGTAAATACCGGTAAATATATTTCAATTGTTTCCAACGATATAAACATGATAGAAGAAAATTATTTCAACAACTTTTTTGAACTGGTAAGCAGTGGAGTGGGATTTTTAGCAGCACTAATTGTTTTATTCATACTTAGTTATAAAATTACCTTTATAATAATTGGTTTGACAGTTTTAAGCATGTTAATACCGAGAGTTCTGGATAGAAAGATAAGCGATTTAAGATGAATTTTCTCACACAGTTTAGAAGAATATACGAGTATGGCAAAAGATATCCTCGCGGGGTTTGAGGTAATAAAAAGCTTTGGCATAGAAGGAAAGGCAAAAGAGAATTTTGAAAATGTAAATGAAGAAGTAAAGAAAAATAAGCTCAAATTCAATTTAGTACTGAATATGGCAGATGTAATTGGGTATTTTTTAGCTTTGGGTTTAATGTTAGTAGTGTTTAGATTAGGTATGTGGGAAGAAGATGCAATAGAACTACACTCCTATAATTCCATTGGGATGAAGTAATGAGTGAATCGATTTAGTTTCCTCTTTAAAGTACATCAAACGCCGGGGATGGTTCCTTTTGTCCGATTTTTAGGTTTCAAACAAAGAGAACCGTCCCCTTTGTTTGGATGATTTATGTTAAAATCCAAATTTTCAGATAATTTATTTTAAAAATCCCTTTTTAAATCCTGTACCACTGTATTTCACTGTTTTTGAAGCCATTTTACAAATTTAACCTGTTGTAACTTACAGTTACAAAATTAAAC
>NZ_JAFCAC010000056.1:0-42997 GCF_018588165.1 Thermoanaerobacter sp. CM-CNRG TB177 | reverse complement strand
TATTACTTCCCGCAACAGAAGGGGAGGTTTACTTAGCTGGGAAAAGAGCATCAACTTTAAAGGAAAAAGAAAGGGCAAAACTCAGAAATAAATTTTTTGGTTATGTATTCCAGGAATTTCTTTTGGTAGAAGAAGACACGGTATTTCAAAATATAGAAATACCTCTTTTGTACTCTTTGACAAAGAAAACAAAATCGGAGAAAAGAAAAATGGTTGAAGAAGTTTTGGAAAAAGTGGGTTTGGAAGTTAAAATAAACGAAAAGGTCAGGAACTTATCAGGAGGAGAAAGGCAAAGGGTGGCAATAGCAAGAGCTATAATAAATGACCCTGAGGTAATACTTGCAGATGAACCGACAGGTTCGTTAGATGCAGAAAACGGGGAAAAAATCGTGGACATTTTGGAAAGTTTGGTAGATAAGGGTAAAACTTTATTGATTGTAACACATAATGAAGCTATTGCAAAAAGATGTGACAGGATATTCAGAATAAAGGATGGATATGTGGAGATAGAAGAGTAATACAGCTTTGATTATTTTTAACACCCCGTGCCGATTCAAATCGGCTTGAATTTTTTTACCATGTATTATATAATTAAGGAAGAAATATGTAAAGGGAGGGGAGGATAAAAAAGCAACCTAAATAATAATTTTTTGGTGTTTATTATTTTGATGCCCTCATAGTACTTTAACATGGTAAGTAGTGATAAGATAGTACCTGGGGAGAGGATGATTTAACCAGAAATGCAATCAAAAGCTAAGGTAGAAACTTTTACACGAGTAAATGATATTAGTCCTTTAGTAGTAGATCCTGGAACTGGAACAGTAAGATGTGGGACGGGGTATTGCAGTTATACACATGTTAAAGTAAGCCATGTGGGTATGCTTGTGGCTGCAGAATTTTATGCGGATTTTGTAATAGTAAATGGAGGTTATGATTATATCAGTGCTTCTTAAGCTTTTGCTTGAGCGATTCAAAAAATAATTATAAAATTTCGGCCCTGGTAAAGCCTAACTAGCATCCATTACTTAGCCTTGGGTTTATTATGGCAACATATAAGTTGAGTGAAATAAGGGAAGTGAGGATGGAATGAAAAAGAATAGGAGATAGAAAGGTAGTACCATTAGGAGAAGAGGATGCGATAGACTTACATTATGTAATTCTAAGGGGGTGACATAAGCTTACACTGAAATTTAATTTTTAGGGCACAGATAATAAAATAGATAGAATTAGAGATTACAGAGGAGATGTTGTATTAGCATTAAAGGTTATTATTTGAGAAAATATTAGTAAGCAACTTGAATTTAGTGGAAATATGATTGCAAAAGCCTAATTGAACTAAGTCCAAGTTTTTGGTTTCTGAAATAAAAAAACTTGATCATTTCGAAAATACCGAAAGGGAATTGTCATATGAAGAGAAATCGTTGCTTAAAGCTTAGTTCCCCTGGATAAAGTTTTAAAAAATTTAAACGAATAGAGGGGGGAGAAGAGTGATGGTGAATAGTAAAGTGTTTAGAATTATTTCAGTTGTTCTGGTATTTATACTGTTTTTTATCTTCTCTACAACGTGGGCTTATGTAGAATTAGACAAAGGATACCAAAAAGTATATTCAGATTGGCAACACCCAGATGATTGGCTTATAGTAGAAAGTGCAGCGGATAGCGTTGGCGATTCAAGAAATTATGCTGTTGGAACCGAGATGGTTAGACGCGCTCATACCTTTACTTTAACATACGATAGTTATAGACAATCATGGGGAACAACTTTTATGCCCAGTTCTAGATATCACCAAATAAGAACCGAAGTTCCTGACTATCATACAAATCCAAGCACTATAAGATACAGTGACCCTTTTGGTTATGATAATTCCCAAGTTGCTTCCATTCCTCCAATTGTTGATTATGCGCTTGATATTTTATGGAATTATGCTACAGACGTTCTCAAATTACCATTACCCTCACCATGGGGGCTTGTAAAGAAAGATACTGGAATTACTATTACCAGAGATTCGGATTTAATGGGTGTAACATTTAGATATAATAGTGATCCTAAACTTCAGGGTTGCGATTACTTAATATATATTGATAAAGTAAATGGACAAGTACCTAATGGCGATTATTGGATAGATGTTTATGCAAAAGCAGAAGCCGGCCTTTTAGTTTCAACACCATATTCTTATTATACTACTAACTCTATAAAAGAAAATATAAATTCAATAAAATTGCCAAATACGGAAATAGAAAATATACTTATTAATGGTCCTAGAGGTTTGTATAAGCAAGAAAATATCAAGCATATACCTCTTACTCAATATGCAAAAGAACTTAATGCTCAAAAGTCTGATGAGATAAGGACTATGAGTATATCATGGATAAAAGAAGGGGATATAAATATATGGCTTGTAGGAGATTTTAAAATTGGTCAATAAAAAACAGTAACCGGGAGATGAAATTTATGGCAAAGAATTTTCAGAACCCTTATAAGAGATATTTTTCTCTTATAAGCATTTTTTTTATTTTAATATTAATACTGCCAAGTTGTAATATTCACAAAAATAATGATGAGCCAGAAATTGCAAACAGTATAAAAACGAAAATAGGCAATAATCCTCCAAAATTTGATTTTATTAATAAAGTAGTTATGGCTGAAAACAATAGCGATATGATACAAAAAGCAAAAAAAGATTATCTACAAGCATTGAATCTTCTTAAAAGAGTGGGTAATGATAAAAAACTTCTTTATTTAACCGATCAAAATAAAAATTTAGAGCTAGTTGCGCAGAAAATGAAGGATGCTGCAGAAGAAAATGATAACTGGATTGAAACTTGGGAGTATGCAAAAGAAGTGTTGGTTGATGGGTATTATGTCTTGCCATTTAGTTTGTCGGACAATGACTTACCTAGCCTATATGGTGAGGCTTTGGATATTTACAAGACACTCACATATGAAGTAGAAAAGTTGTCTCAAAAAACATTAGAGTATGAAAATAATAACAAAATAAATTTTGAGAGCTGGCTCAATCTATCGTATGTAGAAAATACTATTGAAGATGTTAGAACTAATTTGTTTAAACAGGTAGAACAACTTTTATCAGAATATGTAAAATTAAGTCGAGAAAGTGGTACAGATGAAAAGACACAAGTACAAAGGGCTAGAGCTTTAGGTTCAACGCTTTCGGTTCTTCAAATGGCAAAAAATCAAATTGAATGCAGTCAGATAATTATTGATACCATAAAGATAGGACAACATTCTGAAGAAGATAAAAGAGAAATTTTGGACTTATACAGAGAAAGAGCAGGAAAAGTAGTAGAAGCTATATCGGCCAAAATAAAAAGCAAGTCATGGGGTGAAGAACTTTATAAATATTCTGTAGGAAATTATAACACTGCAAAAAAATTAGAAAAAAATAATTTTTATTCATTGGCTCTTATTAAATACCAACTTGCCTATATATTTGCGACACTTTCAAAAAATTGGATGGAATACCCAGATATAATACATTATGGAGACTTAAAAGCTAATGATGTTTCTGTAGAAAATATAATTAGAAGCTGGAATGATAGCGTAAAAGAATTTGAGGAGATTGATAAAAAACTTGATCAATATGAAAAAGAAGGGAAGGTCTTTTTAAATATAAGACTAGTGACCAACATTTTTTATAAGAGTTGGTTTAATGTTGGCGATGGTTTTCTTAGGAGATTTATAGAAACACAAAGTAACTGGAAGGAAGTAGGTAATATTGCTTATATGAATATAGGACCTGTTCCTTTTGCTTTGAAAATAATTGAAGAGGATTTAGAAAATTTATCAAAAGTGTTTGATTAAGAGGCCATTGACAACTTTCCTTGTTCATGATAATATACTAAAAGAAGCGAAAGTGAATAAAGTTGGCCTTTAAACTGGTCCTGTGAGGCTAGTAAGGCGAAGAGGGAATTACGTAAAGAAGAGAGAAAGCCTTTCTCCGCCTGATGGGAAAGGCTTTTTTGACGAGGAAAAGCCTCTGCTACTCACAGCAGAGGCTTAATTTTTGAGAGGAGGAAAATTATGAAAGAACTTACTGTAGGTACAAAAGAATTGTCAGGTCCAATAAAGAAGGGAGACAAAATTTCACTGCTACAGCTTCTTATTCTAGGATTACAACATACTTTTACGATGTTCGGTGCCACAGTATTGGTACCACTGCTTACTGGGCTTGATGTGGGAGTAGCTCTTTTTACTGCAGGGATTGGGACTCTCTGGTTTCACTTGGTTACAAAAAGAAAAGTTCCTATTTTTCTAGGTTCTTCCTTTGCTTTCATCGCACCAGTGGCACTAGTGGTAAAACAATGGGGAATTCCGGCGGCTCAAGGAGGCATCATAATAGCCGGATTACTTTATGGATTGATGGCGCTGCTAGTTTACTTTTTAGGGCGAGAATTAATAGAAAACCTTCTGCCCCCTATTGTAACTGGTCCGATAATAATGGTTATAGGCCTTAATCTGGCACCAGCAGCAATTAAAAATGCCTCTCAAAACTGGACGGTTGCCTTGATAGTGCTTACGACGGTAATACTTGTTAGCGTGTACGGCAAAGGTTTTTTCAAACTGATACCGGTACTGGTAGGATTAATTGTAGGGTATGTGATGAGTTTGATTTTAGGAATTGTGGATTTGAAACCTGTACAGGAAGCAGCGCTATTTGCCATACCGGCCTTTACAAAACCCGAATTCAACCCAGTGGCGATTGGTCTTATCGCGCCTGTGGCGATGGCTACTATAGTAGAACACGTGGGCGATGTGCTTTCCGTAGGAGCTACTGTACAGAAAGACTTCATAAAAGACCCAGGTCTTCATAGGACATTAATAGGTGATGGTATAGCCACATCTTTAGCGGGCTTATTTGGAGGTCCCGCCAACACTACCTATTCGGAAAACACTGGCGTTTTAGCGTTGACTGGGGTCTGGAAGCCCGAGGTGATGAGGGTGGCAGCAGTCATGGCTATAATACTTTCTACCTGTCAGAAACTTACTGCCCTAATAAGAACAGTGCCGGAACCAGTCATAGGCGGTATATCTATAATCCTGTTTGGCATGATAGCCAGCATTGGTATTAGGACTGTCGTGGAGAATGCTTTAGATTTCAAAAAGTCAAGAAACCTTATAATATCTAGCGCTATTCTAGTCTTTGGCATAGGTGGTGCCGTAGTGAACCTGTGGGGTGGTATTCAGCTGGGTGGTGTAGGTCTGGCTGCTATTATCGGTATAATATTGAACCAGGTATTGCCTAAAGAATAATTTTGAGCGGGGGGAATATATTTCCCTGCTTTTTATTTTTTGGTATGATATAATAAAAATTGATTTCCTATGGGTGTGAAATTACCGTATTATTTTTAAGTATTGATTCATTATTTTGACTTTTTTTTATCAATATTGTATAATACCGTATGTATAAAGGCATAATATTAAAGCAATATGTTACACTTTTAATACAAGCAGGATTTGATATTACATACATCATTGTAAAGAAATAATTTTTTCTTACCATGGAGGTGGCGGATGGGTGAAAGAAATCCTGGAGGATATCAAAGATGCGGAAAACAGCGCCAGGGCAATGGTGGAAGAGGCCGAGCGTGAAGCAAGGTCTATATTGGCTGAAGCCAACCGCGAAGCCGAAGAATTGATTTCACAGGCCCGCAAAAAAGGGGAAGAAACTTTTAAAAATATTATAGAAGATGCAAAAAGGGAAGCGCAAAAAGAAGTTGTGGCTTTGAGGGAACAGTATGAAAACGAAATTGAAAAACTTCGGGAAAAGGCGGAAGGCCGTATCCAAAAAGCTGTAGACTTAATTGTGGAGAGGATAGTGACTTTCCATGGCAATTGTTAAGATGAAAAAAATGTACCTTTTTGGCCTGAACGAGGAGCGAGATAAAATAGTTGGTGCCCTGCAGAAACTAGGAGTAGCTGAAATTGCAGATTTGAGAGAAAAAGATATTGACATAGACATTACAGAACATCAATTTTCGGAACAAGTAAATAGCGAGCTATCGAAGATTGAATTAAAGCTTACTAGGCTGAAATTTGCTATCGATTTTTTGAAGCCTTATGGCAAGAAGTTAAATCCATTAATCTACGGTAGACCCAAGGTCAGCATGAAAAAGTTGCAGGAGCTCCTTAACCGGGAAAGCGAAGTTTTTAATGTCATAGACTCACTTTCTGATCTTGACCAGAAAATTTCAAGGCTTAAGTCGGAAGAATCCAGAATAAAGAACAAGGTTGAATTAATGAAACCATGGGAGCGATTGGATATCCCCGTAGAGGAACTAGGCAATGCCGGCAGCGTGGAAGTAAGGGCTGTGGTAATCCCAAAAAAGAACTTCAAATCCTTCAGGGATAAAATGGCTGAAAAAGAACTACCGGTAGACATAATCCCGGTAGGGGAAGGTCGGGAAGAGGAATTTTTATTAATAGTCTATCATATTTCGGTAAAATCAGATATTCAAGAGTTATTTAAGGAGTTTTCGGTTAATACAGAAGAATTTGAGGGATTTACAGGAACCCC
The DNA here is from genome assembly GCF_018588165.1 of Thermoanaerobacter sp. CM-CNRG TB177. Taxonomy (NCBI): domain Bacteria; kingdom Bacillati; phylum Bacillota; class Clostridia; order Thermoanaerobacterales; family Thermoanaerobacteraceae; genus Thermoanaerobacter; species Thermoanaerobacter sp. CM-CNRG TB177. Next base: position 36,461 of record NZ_JAFCAC010000056.1, on the reverse strand, counting down.
GTTGAAGATAATTGCCGGACTTCAGGAAAGGTTGAAAAACATCGAAACCGAAAGGCAAGAAATAAAGACAGAAATTTCTAGGTTAGCGAACTGGCTACTGGACATAGAGGCTCTTTACGATTACTGGTTTGTAGAAAAAAAGAAAAAAGAGAACTTCATGAAAATGGCAGGTACTGAAAAAGTCTTCCTGATGAAAGCCTGGGTTCCCGAGCCTTCGGTGGGAGCCGTAAAAGAAGCGATTACCTCCGTCACCAGTGCTGCCTACATAGTTTTTACCGAACCGTCGGAAGATGATGACATACCGGTGGTTTTGTCAAACCCGAGGTTAGTGCAGCCTTTTGAGATAATAACCGAGCTCTACAGTCTTCCAAATCCAAGGGAGATAGACCCTAATGTGTTCATGGCGCCTTTCTACTTTGTGTTCTTTGGTATGATGGTTAGTGACGCGGCTTATGGTCTGGTGCTGTCCCTGCTGTCAGGCCTTGCTCTCTGGAAGCTCAAATTGAAAGGGATGGGTAAAAAGCTGGCGGAGCTTTTGTTCCTAGGAGGAATATCGACTTTTATCTGGGGGATGATTTTTGGTAGCTGGTTTGGTGACCTTATTAAGGTCAAGCCGCTCTGGCTGAATCCTCTTGACAATCCGTTGGCTGTTTTGTTTTTGAGTTTTGCTTTTGGTCTGATACAGATATACACTGGTATAATCTTGAGCGCCTATAAAAATATAAAAAAGGGAAGGGTAGCCGATGCTTTCATGGATCAGGGACTGTGGCTGGTGCTACTGACAGGGCTCGTGATGATGGCTTTTCCGAATTTAGCAGGAATAGCAAAATATGTAACTGCCGCCGGCGCAATAGGCCTTGTGCTGACGCAGGGGAGATCTCAGAAAAATATTTTAAAAAAGTTCATGTCGGGGCTTTTAAGCCTTTACAATGTCACTAGTTATTTAAGCGACGTGCTTTCTTACTCCCGTCTGCTGGCGTTGGGCCTTGCAACAGGCGTTATAGCTACTGTCATCAATACCATGGCAAGAATGCTAGGAGTAAATATATTCGGGTATATAGCGATGCTGCTGGTGTTGATAGGAGGTCACCTTTTCAACGTCGCAGTAAATGCCTTGGGCGCTTATGTCCACAGCAGCCGACTGCAGTATATTGAATTTTTCGGTAAGTTCTACGAGGGTGGAGGCAAACCCTTCCAACCTTTGAGGATAGACACGAAATATGTGGATCTAGAAGATATTGGTAGAGTTAATTTAAAAAATCAAACTTTTGAAGGAGGAGTTTAAATGGAAGTTACACTTGGTCAAGTTCTTGCACTGTTAGGAGCTGCTATGGCGGTTTTTCTGCCAGGAATTGGTTCAGCCAAAGGAGTCGGTATGGTGGGTGAGGCTGCCGCGGGAGTAGTTACCGAAGACCCCAGTAAATTTAGCCAGACTCTGATATTACAGGCATTGCCTGGAACTCAAGGAATTTATGGTTTGCTTACAGGTTTTGTGGTGATGCAAAGGATAGGAATCTTGGGAGGAAATTTGTTGCCTCTTACCACCTATCAAGGACTGCTAGTTTTTGCAGCCTGCCTTCCTATAGCTATAGTAGGCTTGCTTTCAGCTATTTCCCAGGCCAGAGCTGCGGCTGCTGGTGTAGGAATAGTAGCCAAAAGACCTGAAGAACTAGCTAAAGGTATAACTTATTCCGCTATGGTGGAAACTTACGCGGTGCTGGCACTGCTCGCTTCGATACTAATGCTCTTCGGTTTAAAGCTGGCATAAGGAGAGCTTATAATGCAGGGTATTGCAAAGATTAAGGAAAAGATTTTTGAAGAAGCCGCAGAGCAAAAAAAACGGATAATTGAAAATGCAAAAAAAGAAGCAACCGAAATCCTAGAGAAAGCGGGGAAACAAGCTGCACAACTAAAAGCCGATGCTGAGGAAAAGGCCAAGAAGGCGGCCGGGGAGGAAAAGAGGAAAATTTTATCTATTGCTGAACTGGAAGAGAGAAAGCGCTACTTGGAAGCGAAACAGGATTTGATAAACGAAGCCTTCGTCAGGGCGGAAAATAAACTTCTAAATCTAGAACCAGAAAAGTACAGGGACTTGGTCTACCGCATGATTTTGGCCGCTACCGTTGACGGTAATGAGGAAATTGTTGTTTCCGAGGATGACAAGGGAAAGATAACTCATGAATTGCTTGCGAAGGTTAACGAAGCCTTGAAAAGGCAGGGCAAGGCAGGCAATATTAGGTTTTCAGGAGAGAAAAGAACTATAAAAGGCGGGTTTATATTAAAATCGGCGACGGTAGAGGTCAATTGTACTTTCGATTACCTGCTTAAGGCCCAGAGGGAAGAATTGGAGACTGAAGTGGCCCGAATACTTTTTGAGGAGTGATAGCGATGGTTATAGAACAGGATTTCCTATACGCATCGGGCAGAATAAGGTCTCTGGAAAACAAGCTGTTGAGCCGGGCCATTGTCGAAAGGATCCTTGAAGCAGAGAACATGGATGCAGTCATGAGGGTCCTCAGTGAGACCGATTATGCTTCAGATTTTGAGGATTTAGAAAATATATATGAGTTTGAAAAGGCTTTAGAAAACAACATGAAAAAAACTTTGGAGATGATAAAAGACTCTTTAAAAGACGATAGAGTTGTAAGGTTTTTTACCTTAAAGTACGACTATCATAATCTGAAAGTTCTTTTAAAAAGTAGAATACTCGGTATTGATGTGCCGAAGAATCTTTCGACCTTGGGAGAAGTCCCTGTCGAAGAGCTTTTAAGGTTGAATAAAGGTGAGAAGGATGTGGCTCTCCCGAAGTTGATGCGGGTCGCTTTTGAGAAGGCTGTAGAAGTTTACGAAGAAACCCTGGACCCGCAACAGGTAGACCTTATATTGGACAGGGCTTTATATGAAGAACTCAATCGTTTGGACCAGAGCATAAGCCACGATTTTCTTAAAAATTATTTGGCTGCGATAGTTGACCTCACCAACATAAAGACTATGGTTAGGTTAAAATATATGGAGTCAGATTTGAGGACTCTGGAGAAATCTCTCCTGCCGGGTGGCAGTATTGAACCCGAGTTTTTCGAGGAAATGTTTCAAGAACCAGTGCCAGTGCTGATCGAGGCACTGGCATCTTCCAAGTATTCTATGGTTGTTAAAGAAGGCTTAGAAAACTGGATGTCAACCAGTAGTCCAGCGGCCTACGAGAAGTTGGCCGACGATTTCCTACTTAATATGCTGAGAAGGGGGCTATATAAGCCTTTTGGATTAGAAACCGTTGTGGGTTATCTTGGGGCCAAAGAGAATGAACTCAAAATATTGAGGATTTTAATTGTGGGAAAAATCAATGGAATTTCTCAAGACATGATAAGGGAAAGGCTGAGGGATGTCTATGTATAAAATAGGAGTAATCGCGGACCACGATACGGTGCTTTCATTTAAGTCAACGGGTATTGATACTTTCCCGGCCATTGACGAGGTGGAAGCAGCGGACACACTCATGAAACTTGCTCGGGAAAATTATGCTGTTATCTTCATAACCGAACATTTAGCAGAAAAGATAAGGGAGAAGATAGATTTTTTCAGGGATAAAATATTGCCCATTATTACGTTGATTCCCAGCAACCGGGGTACGTTGGGAATCGGGATAAATGATGTGAAAAAATCTGTGGAAAAAGCTATTGGAGCAGATATCATTTTTGAAAGAGAGGGAAGGGAATGAGCCAGGGTATAATAACCAAAGTTTCCGGTCCCCTTGTGGTAGCTGAGGGACTTCCTGAAGCCAAGATGTTCGATGTGGTAAAGGTGGGTAATCAAGGGCTTATAGGTGAAATCATAGAAATACGTGGAGAGAGGGTATCAATTCAGGTATACGAAGAAACTTCTGGACTGGGCCCTGGGGACCCTGTAGTGTCGACGGGAGAACCTCTCAGTGTCGAACTGGGACCGGGAATGCTAGAAGGTATTTTTGATGGAATCCAGAGACCTCTTGACGTTATAGAAAAAAAAGTTGGCAGCTTTATTACAAGAGGCATAGACGTTCTTGCATTAAATCGCGAGAAAAAATGGAGATTTACGCCTAAAGTTAAGTCTGGCGATAAGGTTAGTGGAGGCGATATTATTGGCACAGTGCAGGAAACAGTGATAGTTGAACACCGCATAATGGTTCCTCCTGGTATTTCGGGTATTGTCGAAGACATTAGGGAAGGCGAATATACAGTAACCGAACCTGTTGCCAGAATAAAAACCGATTCTGGAGAGATAGTGGAAGTCACGATGATGCAGAAATGGCCGGTTCGAAAGGCTAGGCCATACAAGGAGAAGCTACCTCCCGAAATTCCGATGTCCACTGGACAAAGAGTTATTGACACCCTTTTCCCGGTTACCAAGGGTGGTACAGCGTGCATACCTGGACCTTTTGGCAGCGGCAAAACTGTGGTTCAGCACCAGCTAGCTAAGTGGGCCGATGCTGAAATAGTGGTATATATCGGATGCGGTGAGCGGGGCAACGAGATGACCGACGTACTCCTTGAATTCCCAGAGCTCAAGGACCCCAAGACAGGGGAACCACTCATGAAACGAACGGTGCTTATTGCCAACACTTCCAACATGCCTGTGGCAGCCCGTGAAGCTTCGATATACACCGGTATAACTATAGCTGAATACTTCAGAGACATGGGTTACAGTGTGGCCTTAATGGCTGACTCAACGTCTCGCTGGGCCGAAGCTTTGCGTGAAATGTCCGGAAGGCTTGAAGAAATGCCGGGAGAAGAAGGCTATCCAGCCTACCTTTCAAGGAGGCTTGCCGAGTTTTATGAGAGAGCAGGTAGAGTCATATGCCTTGGTAGTGACAACCGGGAGGGAGCCTTGACGGTGGTAGGTGCTGTATCCCCACCGGGGGGCGATTTGTCAGAGCCGGTTACTCAGGCAACTCTTCGCGTGGTGAAGGTGTTCTGGGCTCTGGATTCGGAGTTGGCCTATGCGCGCCATTTCCCGGCCATTAACTGGTTGACGAGCTATTCTCTGTATTCCGATGTTGTGGAAGATTACATGAACAAAAACGTGAGCAGTGACTGGGGCGAATTGCGCAGCGAGGCTATGAAACTACTACAAGAAGAAGCAAACCTTCAGGAAATCGTAAGATTAGTAGGTATCGATGCTCTTTCTACTAGAGATCGCTTAGTATTAGAAGTTGCCAGATCTATCAGGGAAGATTTCCTACATCAAAATGCTTTTCACGAGGTAGACACTTACTCGTCAATGGAAAAGCAGTATAGAATGCTTAAGCTTATAATGATATTCTATCAAGAAGCGCAGAAAGCTCTTGAAAAAGGTGCCCCGTTCTCGGAAATAGAAAAGCACCCGGTGCGCGAGAAAATTGCCCGTGCTAAATATGTCGAAGAGTCGAAGTTGGCTGTATTCGACGAAATAGAGAAGGAGATAAAGAAGGCTATGCAGGACCTCACTGAAGGAGGTGCAGCCGATGCTTAGGGAGTATAAAACCGTTAGAGAAATTGTCGGCCCGCTAATGCTGGTTGAAAAGGTGGAAGGCGTCAAATACAATGAACTGGTGGAAATTGAGACCGGCTCGGGGGAAATCCGTAGGGGACAGGTACTGGAGGTCAACGGTGATAAAGCACTGGTTCAGCTGTTTGAAGGTTCTACGGGGCTTAACATCAACGACTGCAAAATAAGGTTTGTCGGGAAAAGCATCGAGCTCGGGGTTTCTATCGATATGTTGGGGAGAGTTTTCGATGGTTTGGGCCGTCCGAGGGACAAAGGCCCCATGATCATACCGGAAAAGCGGCTGGATATAAACGGCAACCCCCTCAACCCGACGGCCCGCGATTACCCTTCCGAGTTCATTCAAACAGGAATATCTGCCATCGATGGGCTAAATACTTTGGTAAGGGGGCAGAAACTCCCGATTTTCTCGGCTTCAGGTCTACCTCATGCCCAGCTAGCAGCGCAGATAGCAAGGCAGGCTAAGGTACTTGGTACTGACAGTAAGTTCGCGGTAGTATTTGCGGCAATGGGCATAACATTTGAGGAAGCTGACTACTTTATATCAGATTTTAGGCGTACCGGGGCTATAGATCGCACTGTACTGTTTATCAACCTGGCTAACGACCCGGCTATCGAACGTATAGCTACTCCACGTATGGCCTTGACTTGCGCAGAATTCTTGGCATACGAAAAAGACATGCACGTACTTGTTATCATGACGGACATGACTAATTACTGCGAAGCTTTGCGAGAAGTCTCGGCCGCGAGGAAAGAGGTTCCTGGCCGAAGGGGCTATCCCGGCTACCTATATACCGACCTTGCAACGATATATGAGAGGGCAGGTCGGATTAAGGGAAGGGAAGGTTCGATTACACAGATACCTATTTTGACCATGCCTGAGGACGATAAGACCCACCCGATACCTGACCTCACCGGGTATATTACTGAAGGTCAGATAATTTTAAGTCGCGAACTATACAGGAAGGGTATATATCCGCCGATAGACGTGCTTCCGTCTCTGTCGAGACTTAAGGATAAAGGTATTGGGCATGGCAAGACTCGGGAAGATCACGCCGACCTTATGAACCAGCTGTTTGCCTCCTACGCTCGCGGCAAGCAGGCGAAGGAGCTGGCGGTAATCCTAGGTGAGGGTGCTCTTTCCGATACGGATAAGCTTTATGCAAAATTCGCCGATGAGTTTGAGGCCAGGTATGTGGCCCAGAGGGAAGACGAGGACAGGAGCATTGAAGAGACCCTCACGATAGGTTGGGATCTATTGACAATCCTGCCAAGAGCCGAGCTCAAGAGGGTAAGGGACGAGTATATTGACAAATACCTTCCTGTAAAAGGAGAATAGTGAAGATGATACATGTAAATCCTTCACGAATGGAACTTACCAATTTGAAAAAAAGGCTTGTAACCGCAAAGCGTGGCCACAAGCTTTTGAAAGACAAGCAGGACGAGCTTGTGAAGAAATTTTTGGACATGGTAAAACAGAATAAAGCTTTGCGGGAGGAGGTTGAGGCTGAGCTCATCAGTGCTTTTAGAAGTTTCACCATGGCAAGAAGCCAAATGCCAGCCAACGTGGTGGAAGAGAGTCTCATGATTCCTTCGGCTAAGGTCAGTATAAACGTTAAAAAGGAAAACATCATGAGCGTCAACGTACCCAGGTTAGAGATATCACAGGAGGAGAGTAAAAATCTCTACCCTTATGGTTTTGCGAACACGTCGGCGGAAATGGACGCGGCCATACGTACTTTGTCGACCATGCTGCCGAAGATGTTAAAGCTAGCTGAGATCGAAAAAGCTTGCCAGCTCATGGCCGATGAGATAGAAAAGACTCGCCGCAGGGTAAACGCCCTAGAATATGTCTTAATACCGCAGCTTGAAGACACTATAAAATACATCACGATGAAGTTGGATGAAAATGAACGTTCGAGCCGCACAAGGCTTATGAAGATAAAAGAAATGGTGATGCAAGGATAAAAAACGTTTCTTTGTTAAAAATCAGGGTGGGTAGTTTTTGAATGCCCGCCCTTTATTTTAATTTTATACTTTCCTTAGTTTTCAAATTTTTACATATAACACTTATTCTAATACTCTTTTTTTATATTAAGTTGTCATCTTCAAAAGTTTGGTAAGATGAAAAATCGTCATATAATTGATTAAAAGAGATATTATAAAAAAGGATGTGATGACCTTGAAGGGGAAAATAAAAAAGCTGGAACCAAGAGAACTTTTTCTCATGTTTTGGGCTTTTTTTAAAATTGGCGCCTTTACATTAGGCGGAGGGTTTGCCATGATACCCCTTATGAAAGAAGAAATGGTAGATAAGCAAAAATGGATAAAGGAAGAGGAATTTCTGGATATAATTGCTGTAACTCAGTCGGCCCCCGGGGCAGTGGCTATAAATACTTCCATATACATAGGTTATAAATTGTATGGTCTTGTTGGCTCATTCATAGCTACCTTGGGGACTATACTTCCTTCGTTTCTGATAATAGTCTTCATAGCTTTGTTCTACGACAGCTTCAAATCCAGCATCTATGTAAAAAAGGCCTTCAAGGGGATATACCCAGGCATAGTTGTGCTCATATTGGCATCTGCTTTTAACCTTCGCAAGGCTGCCTTTAAAACTCCTGTTGGCGCCACAATAGCAGCTATTTCTCTCACAGCTCTCCTTATCTTTGACCTTCATCCTATAATAGTGATCCTGACATCGGGAATAGCTGGTATGTTATTACAAAACAGACTTCGGGATCCAGAGGAGCGTGAGGGTAAATGATATATTTAAGCCTTTTTTGGGTGTTTTTTAAAATAGGAGCTTTCAGTTTTGGCGGCGGTTACGCGATGATTCCTCTCATTGAAAAAGAGATTATAGATATCCATCACTGGCTGTCAGTGGACCAGTTCCTGGATATAATAGCCATTTCACAGATGACTCCTGGTCCCATAGCCATAAATGCGGCTACCTTTGTAGGGTATAAAATAGGAGGATTTTGGGGGTCAGTAGCAGCTACTATTGGAGTTACAGCTCCTTCTTTTCTGATTATAATCATTCTCGCACTTTTGATAATGAGGTATCGCCACTTACCTTGGTTAGATGCCTTTTTTAAGGGAGTCAGGCCGGCAGTTATCGCACTCATTATCCAGGCGGCTTATTCCGTAGGAAAGAGCTCCTTTGCCAGCATTAAAGATGTGCTGGTAGCAGTGGTGGTGTTTGTGGGACTGTATCTTTTAAAAATTAATCCTCTCATAATGATAGTTGTAGCTGCGACCCTAGGTATTGCTATGTATTAGAATAGTTTGTAAATCGTAAAATAGTCATATGAGTTTTTTTCATTTAAATAAGCATGTCCCTGGCTCTCGTAAGCTGGTAAATCATGTATCCTGCCGAAAAAAGAAGTAGAAGGGAAAGCACTGGCGGCACCGTTATTAAAAAGCTTGCAATCTGTGGAGATTTTCCTGTTGTTTGTACAGTTTCTGAAAGTACCGCCTGGTAGTCGATTAGTACTCTGTATCCAAAGCGCAGCCACATAATTGACACTGCAAAAGATAGAGGTGTTATTAGCATTGCTATGGTATAACCCAAAGTGTGCCTTTTTTTAAGTGCGTTAAGCCCCAGGAAGATAGGTATCAGAAAGGCCAACGAAAAAGCAGCTCCCAAAAAAGCTGGAGAGAGGGCTATGAACAAAGCGGAAGTCAAAGCATAGAAGCGGATCCCGATATTCAGCGGGGCTAGAGCGCTCATGAAATCAAAATAAGCTGCATTGGTATATCGTAAATAGGAATAGACCTCATCTTTTATTTCGCTTTTTTTGAAGTTTAGCTTTTTCTCTATTTTTTCACCTTTTTTTATAACGGCTTCGTAGACTTTTTTTTGTTCAGTGTTTTTCATTTTGCTGGGATCGAAATTCTCATAACGGACTTTGGCTTTTACAAGCTCTTTGTTAATCTTGGTACGAACGGAGGCTGGGATGTCGGCGGACTTTGCCCATTTTTCGATGGACATCAGCATTTTAAATATTTCGCTTGCCACATTATTACCTCCAGCTTTTGTGAATTTTTCATGGTAATTTATTATATCATATAATAAATTTGTTGGGAAGCTTTTATTACTTTTTTACTAATATGACAATATCATAGAATAATAACAAATGATTATTAATGTATTGACAAAAAAATTTTTTTAATGTATAATGGCTCTAAAAAATTTATAAGGGAGGGTTTTTATGCCAGAAAATAGAGAAAACTGGGGGACTAAAATCGGACTCATTCTTGCTATGGCTGGGAATGCGATAGGTTTAGGTAACTTTTGGAGATTTCCCTACCAGGTTGCCAAAAACGGCGGCGGCGCATTCATGTTACCTTATTTTGCTGCACTTTTACTCCTTGGAATTCCCCTTATCTATGTAGAATGGATGCAGGGCCGCTACGGTGGAAAATATGGTCATGGTACCATTGGTTGCATGACCTACCTGCAGGCTAAAGAAAAACTCGGACATTCTTCTGCAGCAATTATAGGAGCTCTTATCGGTATGCTAGTATTTTCTGTTACAGTTCTTGTAAATGCATATTACACACAAATTACTGGGTGGACCCTTGGTTACAGCTACCTTTCCTTGACTGGTGGTTATATGGGCACTGCGCGGTCTACCGCCGAAGTTTTTGGGAGCTATATCCAGAATCCGAGCCTGTCGATTACTTTCTGGGTAATAACACTTGCTCTCTTGGCGTTTGCCCTCAGTCGTGGTGTCCAGAAGGGTATCGAAGCATGGGCTAAAGTCATGATGCCGCTACTTTATGTATTTGGCTTTATCTTAATCATAAGGACACTGACCCTTGGTTCTCCCGTGAATCCGGACTGGTCGCCTATAAAAGGCCTTGACTACATTTGGAGCCCCAAGTGGAGCGAATTGAATTGGCAATCGGCACTGGCTGCTGCGGGCCAGATATTCTTTACGTTATCTTTAGGAATGGGTATTATCCAGAATTACGCATCCTATCTAAAACCTGATGAAGACATTGTTCTTTCTGCTACTACCACGGTATTCCTAAACGAATTTGCCGAAGTGATCTTGGGGGGTACTATTGCTATTCCGATAGCCTACACCTTCCTCGGTCCCGAAGGCGTAGCAAGCGGTGTTGGACTTTCCTTCATCGCTCTTCCCAATGTGTTCCGAATGATGACAGGTGGCCAATTTTTCGGTGCCTTATGGTTCCTAGTGTTGTTTGTTGCGGGATTTACCTCAGCAATAGCGATGTATAACTACCTTATAACTATTCTTCAAGAAGACCTCAATGTACCGAGGAAAATAGGAGCTGTGGTGGTGTTTGGGTTCTACATTTTTGTAGGCCTGCCGTCTGCTTTAGAACCCATCTTAACCAGGACTAGTGAACTAATTTTCCTTACTGAGCTTGACAACTGGGTGGGTAACTACTTCTTAGTAATTGTGGGGCTCATCGAAGCTGTGGTGGTGGGTTGGCTGTTTGGTGAAAAGAAGGCTAAAGAAGAAATCAATAGGGGCAGTTATTGGAAGGTACCTTCAGGATTTTTCAATGTAATGGTTAAATTCATAACACCGCTATCAATTGCGGTATTGCTTATTTTCTCCACAAAAAGCTATATAGATGATGGCTATTTCAAGTGGATTCCTAGTTTTGTGGAAAAAACTCCTGAGCTCATTCCATGGGTGCAAGGTGCTCGCTTGTTGCTTTTGACAATACTCATCATAGGTTTTGCTGAAACCTACTACACTATCCAAAAAAAATTTGGTAATGCTCGTGTTGAAAAAAGTACGAAAGCTTAAAAGGGGGCGTAAAATATGTCTGGTGGAGCATTGTTTTTCATGGTATTTGCCTGGGTTGTAATACTGGGAGGAGTATATTATACCTTAACAAGTCTTATAAAATACCAGGCAAAATAATAAAAGCTGCGAATTTTCGCAGCTCCTTTTTGAGATAAATAAAGATGTTACTCTGAAAGGCCTTTGCGAATAAATAAAAGACTTAAATTGCAAAGGCTTTAAATTTTCATACAAGTTTTACCTCCATCCATTTTTCAACATTTTACCCCGAATTAAATCGGGTTGAATTTGCTTTCTTTACCATATATTATATTAAGTAAGTAAGTAAAGAATAATTAAAATTGTATGCGATGAAAACTGTTAACATTTTATAGTGCTGTCTCATTGGGAGGCATTATTGCAACATTTTTGTAAGGATATTATAATTTGTTACATGTTTAAAAAATATTAAAAGGGGGAAATTTTGTTGAGTACGCAATTGTTAGAAAGAAAAGATGTAGATGAAAGGTTGACGTGGGATTTGTCGGGAATTTTTAAGACGGAAAAGGAGTATGAGGAGGCAGTAGAGGAGGCTCAAAAACTTGCAAAAGAGTTAGAAGAAAAGTTTAAAGGAAAGCTTAAAACTCCTCAGATGATTAATAGCTGCTTGGATAGCTTGAAAAAGTTGGTTCAACTAATGAATCTTGCAGGTTCTTATGCATATCTTGCTGTTTCAGTTGACCAGGCGAATACAGAAAATTTACAAAGACGGGCAAAATTTTCAAACATAGCCTCTGATATTGAAAGCCGGATAAGTTTTATAGAATCAGAGATTATAAAATTAGATGAAGAAATAATAAATCAAGCTATAGAAGAATCAAAGGAAAATGCAAATTACCTCAGAAAAATAATCAGAAAGAAAAAACATGCTCTTCATCCAGAAGTAGAAAAAGCATTATCTGCTCTTTCAAGTGTTTTAGAAGCACCTTATCACATTTATAACATGGCGAAATTAGCGGATATGGATTTTGGCACCTTTAGAGTTGACGGGAAGGAATACCCCTTAAGTTTTGCATTATTTGAAGGTAAATGGGAATATGAAAATGATACAAAAATTAGAAGGGCGGCTTTTGAGGCTTTTTCTAAGAAATTAAGAGAATATCAGCATACTATAGCTGCGGTTTACCAAGTGCAAGTGCAAAAAGAAAAGACAATAGCGACTTTGAGAAAGTTTGATTCTGTCATTGACAGCCTTTTATTTCCTCAAGAAATAGATAGAGAATTATATGATAGGCAAATCGATTTGATAATGGAACATTTGGCACCTCATATGAGAAAGTTTGCGAAACTTTTACAAAAAATACACGGCTTAGATGAAATGACTTTTGCGGATTTAAAATTAGAAGTAGACCCTGCGTTTGAACCAGAAATAACGATTGAAGAGGCGAAAAAGTACATAGAAGAAGGATTATCAGTTCTTGGAGAAGATTATCGAGAAATGATAAGAAGGGCCTTCGAGGAAAGGTGGATAGATTTTCCTCAAAACAAAGGTAAATCTACAGGTGCCTTTTGTTCTACTCCCTATGGAGCTCATCCTTTTATATTGATTAATTGGACTGATAGGATGAGAGAAGTGTTTGTACTATCTCACGAATTAGGGCATGCAGGGCATTTTTATTTAGCTCATCAGTACCAAAATATATTTGATTCAAGGCCTTCTTTGTACTTTATAGAAGCTCCTTCTACTATGAATGAATTACTTATGGCAAATTATCTAATGAAAAATACACAAGATAAAAGGATGAGAAGATGGGTACTTTCTACTTTGATATCTCGCACCTATTACCATAATTTTGTGACTCACTTGTTAGAAGCGGCCTATCAAAGAGAGGTATACAGAATAATTGACAAAGGTGGCTCTGTTCAAGCTCCTACTTTAAATAAAATAAAAAAAGAGGTATTAGAAAAATTCTGGGGAGACGCAGTAAAAATTAATGAAGGAGCGGAGCTTACTTGGATGAGACAGCCTCATTATTACATGGGCTTATATCCTTACACTTACAGTGCAGGGCTTACTATAGCTACACAAGTAAATAAGCGATTTTTGGAAGAAGGACAAAAAGCATTGGAGAATTGGAAAGAGGTATTGAAAGTAGGCGGAACCAAGACACCAGTTGAACTGGCTAAAATGGCAGGTGTAGACATAACTACAGAAAGACCACTATTGGATACAATTGGGTATATTGGTAGTATAATAGATGAAATAATTAAGTTGACAGATGAATTACAAAAATAAATATATCGTTATTAGTTGTTATTATGATAAAATTTGATTTTGTGACTGATACTCAAAGTCGGGTATCAGTTTTTTTACAAAATTTTACTGGTAATATAGAGAACTTTAGGAATTTTTATAGGACATGTTAGATAAATATGTAAAAGTGTATATTGAAAGAAAGTGATTTAAGCTAAAGAATATCTTTACCTATACAAGGGATCATTTGCAGATAGAAGTAATTAGACGTCTGACAAGTGACAAAAAATTGTGATATAATATAAAATTGGTTAAAGTAAAATAATAAAAATACCGATAAAAATAAAGTGAGGTGTTAATGTGAAAGAAACATTGCTAGCATTGGTTACTGGATTGATTGTTGGATTAGTTTTTTCGTCTTTAAAATTACCACTTCCTGCTCCAAATGTATTACCAGGTGTTGCTGGCATTATAGGAATTTATCTTGGAGGAGTATTGTTTGAATACCTTCTTAAAATAATTGGTAGGTAAAGTGTAAAATAGCAGGGTGGTAGGGTTAAGAGTAATCTATAAAGGGGGAACGCGTATGAAAAGCATGTTGTGGCGGCTTATTATTTCGTTTTTTATAATAGCGGCTATACCGGTGGGGACTATTTATTATTTTGCGATTGATGACAAAGCTATGCATGTTTTTATTACAGTAGCAAGTGTTAGTTTTGCTTTGTCATTAATTTTGTCAGTAATTATTTCATTAAATATTACAAGGCCTATTAAAAAATTGATTGACGAACTTAAAAAAGCGCAGGAGGGCGATTTTACAGTTACGGTAAATTTAAAAAGAAAAGATGAAATTGGTACATTAATAACGACTTTTAATAGGACGATGGAAAAGGTAAGAGCAATTTTACAAGACGTTTCTACTTTTGCCCAAAGCACTAAAGATACAGCGAATACCCTTTTTAAATCGATTGAACAAGGGAATATGACTTTTGAACAAATTTCTCAGGCAGTGGAAGAGATTGCAAATGGAGCTTCTGAACAAGCAAAAGATACTTCTAATGCAGCCGATATGGTGCAGAATATTGGGAATAGTATTGATAATTCCGCTAAATTTTTCAAAGCCGTAGAAGAGTCTACTATAAATGCTGATAAGCTTAGTCAAAATGGCATGCACACAGTAAATTCTTTGAAAGAAAAAACTGATGTTACAAAAGAGTCAATTGATGAAGTTGTTAGTGCGATAAATGAATTGCAAGCAAATTCTCACCATATTGAAAAGATTATAGAAGTGATAACGGGAATTGCAGACCAGACCAATTTGCTTGCCTTAAATGCTGCTATTGAGGCAGCAAGAGCTGGTGAGGCAGGTCGTGGGTTTGCAGTTGTTGCAGAAGAAGTTCGAAATTTAGCAGAACAATCAAGACAAGCTGCAAGTGAAATAGCCAAGATTATAAGTGAAATAGAGCAAAAGACAGACAAGACAGTTGAAAAAGCAAATTTGGTAAAGGAAATTGCGGAGGACCAAGCACATCATGTGGAAACTACATATGCTGCTTTTAATGAGATCAAGAATTCAATAGATACTATTACGGAAAATATACATATGTTAAATAATGCGATGATGGAACTTTCAGGGTATAAAGATGAAATAATAGGATCTATAGCAAATATTACAGCAGTGTCAGAAGAGACTGCTGCGTCCACTGAAGAAGTTGCCGCATCTACAGAAGAGCACATGAAGTTTATAAATGAGATAAAGGAAAGTTCGGAAAATCTATTAAAGTCAGTTACTGCTCTTGAAAATATATTGTCAAAATTTGTTGTCTCATTATAAAAATGAAATTAAGACAGAGCTAAAAAAGCCTGTCTTTTTATTTTTTATTGTTTACAAAATATATAAAAATTTTTGTGGACAAAGGCGAACTTTTAATATAATTTTAAAAATAAAATTCGCATTTTAATTGATTTGTGCTTTTTTTTCTGGTAATATATATTACGGGCTTTTGTTTTTCATATACTAAGTAAAAGGGGTTATCTTTATGAGAGTGTACGACGTCATTATCATTGGAGGAGGTCCTGCGGGACTTTTCACTGCCTTAGAACTAATCGATAAAAAAGATGGATTAAATATATTGCTGTTAGAAAAAGGGAAAGATATACAAAAAAGAATTTGCCCTATTAATGTCTATGGCTCAAAGTGTGCTAATTGTAAACCCTGCGCTATTACTTCTGGAATAGGGGGCGCAGGGGCATTTAGTGATGGGAAACTGACTTTGACATCAGAGTTTGGTGGGGTTTTAGATGAATACATGTCTAAGTCGCAGCTTAACGACCTTATAAATTATGTCGACAGGATATACGTAAAATTTGGAGGGACAACAGAAGTTCACGGTACAGATAGAGAAAAAATCAGAGAAATAGAAAAAAGAGCTCAAGCTGCAGATTTAAAATTGATTCCTGCAGTGATAAAACATTTAGGTACAGAAAAATGCTTTGACATTATAAAAAACATGAGAGATTATATTGGGCAAAAGGTGGAGATTAAAACAGAGACACCTGTTGCTGAGATAATTGTAGAAAATGGCAAGGCAAAAGGGGTAGTTACAGAAAAAGGAGAAAAATATTACGGGGAATATATAGTTGTTGTACCTGGAAGAGAAGGTGCTGAATGGTTCAAAAGAGAAGCTGACAGAATCGGATTGGAAACAAAAAATAACGCTGTTGATATAGGAGTGAGAGTAGAAATTCCTGCTGTTGTCATGGAAGATATAACAAAGGAAATATACGAATCGAAATTTATATATTATTCTAAGTCCTTTGATGACAGGGTAAGGACTTTTTGTATGAATCCTTATGGTAAAGTTGTGATAGAAAATAATAATGGAATTAAAACAGTAAATGGACATAGCTACAAAGATATAAAAACAGACAATACAAATTTTGCAATACTTGTTAGCAAAGAATTTACCCATCCTTTTAATAGACCCATAGAATATGGTCGTTATATAGCAGAACTTGCCAATATGTTAGGAGATGGAGTGATTGTGCAAAGATTAGGGGACTTACTAGCGGGAAGGCGTTCTACTCCAGAAAGGATTAAGAGAGGCCTTGTGGAACCAACTTTAAAAGATGCAACGCCAGGAGATTTAAGCTTGGTGTTACCTTATAGATTTTTGCAGTCAATTATTGAGATGTTGCAAGCTTTGGACAAAGTATCTCCAGGGGTATATTCTAAACATACACTTTTATACGGTGTTGAGGTAAAGTTTTATTCCTCACGAGTAAAGCTTACTGACAAATTTGAAACGCAAATTCAAAATCTATTTGCGGCGGGAGATGGAGCAGGCATTACACGGGGACTGGCACAAGCCTCTGTATCTGGCGTTGTAGTTGCAAGAGAAATATTGGAAAGAGTTAAATAAGGAAGGAGAATAATTATGTCAACATTAGTTATAGTTGGTACCCAATGGGGAGATGAAGGGAAAGGGAAAATTACTGATTATCTTGCGGAAAAGGCAGATGTAGTCGTAAGATACCAAGGAGGGAACAACGCAGGGCATACTGTTGAAAAAGAAGGTGTCCAGTATAAACTTCATTTAATTCCTTCTGGAATATTGTACCCCGAAAAAATTTGCGTAATTGGTAATGGCGTGGTAATTGACCCGGCATCTTTGATTGAGGAAATAGAAAATTTACAAAAACAGGGAATTAGCGTGGATAATTTAAAGATAAGCGATAGAGCCCATATCGTTTTTCCTTATCACATAAAGCAAGATGAACTTGAAGAGATTTCAAAAGGGAAAAACGACTTAGGGACAACAAAAAGAGGAATTGGTCCTTGTTACATGGATAAGTCAGAAAGAATAGGGATAAGGGTTTGTGACCTTCTAAAACCCAAAGTTTTTGAAGAAAAACTTAGAAGAAATGTGGAAAAGAAAAACAAACTTTTTAAGGAGCTATATGGAGCAGAAGGATTTGACTTTGAAGAAATGTACCAAAAATACTTGGAGTATGCTGAAAAAATAAAACCCTTTGTTACTGATACAACAGTGCTTTTATACGATTTAATTAAAAGTGGCAAAAAAGTTTTATTTGAAGGAGCACAGGGGACACTTCTTGATTTAGATTTGGGTACCTATCCTTATGTTACTGCTTCCCATCCTATAGCAGGCGGTGTTACAGTGGGGGCTGGCATAGGACCCACGATGATTGATGAAGTTATGGGAGTTGTGAAGGCGTATACTACGAGGGTTGGAAAAGGCCCATTTCCTACAGAGCTTTTTGATGAAAATGGTGAATTTTTAAGAGAAAAAGGCCATGAATACGGTACTACAACGGGAAGAGCCAGAAGATGTGGCTGGCTGGATGCTGTGATTCTTAGATACTCGGTAAGAGTATCCGGCATAACACATTTTGCTCTCACAAAACTTGATACTCTGACAGGGCTTAAAAAAATAAAAATTTGTACAGGATATAAATTTAATGGCAGAATAATAACAGATTTTCCCGCAAGTCTTGAGGATTTGGCACAATGCGAGCCTGTTTATGAAGAATTTGACGGGTGGGATGAGAATATACAAGGGGCCAAAACTTTTGAGGACCTACCTTATAATGCTCAAAAGTATGTAAAAAGAATAGAAGAGTTAATGGGTATTAAAGCAACAATAATATCTGTAGGACCGGAAAGAAATCAAACAATTATTTTAAAAGATTTTTGAAAAATAAAGTGAAGATGCTTTTCTAGAAAAAATTTATAAAAAAGCTTGACATGTACTGCCGTTCTAAGTATAATATATAAATGTCAGGACAACGAAGGGCTAAAAAGGTGCTGGCGTAGCTCAATTGGCAGAGCAGCTGACTTGTAATCAGCAGGTTGAAGGTTCAAGTCCTTTCGCCAGCTCCATTTTTTTGTCAAAAAGCAAGGTTGATAAGACCTTGTTTTTTTGTTTTAGTGAAATTTTGCATGGGGTGAATGATAATGAGTAAGAAAAATGAAATTTGCATTATAGATAGATTTGAAGGGGATTGGGCAGTCATAGAATGGAAACATAAGACTTTTAATTTACCTCGAGAATTACTTCCTAAGAATGTAAAAGAAGGTGATGTAGTAATATTTAGTGTGGATGTAGATAAAGGGGAAACAGAAAAACGCAAAAGAGCTGTTGAAGATTTAGCAAAAGATTTATTTAAAGACGAATAAAAACAGATAAATCCTAAAATGGAAAACAAGTTGGAGGAGAGGCTCTAGCTATGTACAAAAAGAGATTACTGCTATCTTTTACATTGATATTATTTGCCTTTATATTAGTAGGTTGTACAATATTTGACAATGCGTCTATTCATGAGGCTTCACAGTTTTTACAGGAAGAGATAAAAAGCCAACAAAAGATAGTTAAAGAAGCTGGAAAGGATATTTTAACAGTAAATTATATAGATGTTGGGCAAGGCGATAGCATGTTTATACAAACTTCATCAGGCAAAACGATGTTAATAGATGCAGGAACGCATGAAATGGGCAGTAAAGTTGTAAATTACATAAAAAGCCGCGGAATCAATAAAATTGACATACTTATCGGAACTCACCCTCATAATGACCACATAGGAGGTATAGTGGAAGTTTTAAAAACTTTCAAAATAGGAAAGTTTTACATACCTAAAGTAACGACGACAACAAGGACATTTGAAGAAGTTCTAAAGGCAGCTAAATTGAAGGGACTGTCTATAAATGTTGCAAAAGCAGGAGTAGTAATTGACCTTGGAGATGGTGTAATTGCAAAAATGCTTGCGCCAAATAGTTCCCATTACGAGGACTTAAATAATTACAGTGCGGTAGTAAAAATTACGTATGGTAATACCTCTTTTTTATTTACAGGAGATGCTGGTGAACAATCTGAAAAGGAAATGCTAAGTAAAGGAGATAATTTAAAAGCCGATGTCTTAAAAATTGGACATCATGGCAGTTCCTCAGCTTCCACCTGGGAATTTTTAAAAGCAGTACATCCTAAATATGCTGTTATATCTTGTGGTAAATACAATGACTATGGTCATCCCCACAAAGAAACAATGAAAAAGCTTAAGTTATTAGGAATAATAGTATATAGGACAGATGAATGTGGGACGGTAATTGCAGTAAGTAATGGCAAAACTATAAATTTTAATGTAGAGCCGGGGGATTATTTGTCGGGAAGTGAGATTAAAAGATAAATTTACTTTAATACATTGCATTTATAAAGTGATATGATATAATAAAAGCATTGAAACCAGTTGAAATAAATTTTTAGGAGGATTATTATGGCTACAGTAAAACCCTTTAAGGCAATAAGGCCTGTACCGGGATTGGCAAATAAAATAGCGTCCTTGCCTTATGACGTCGTAAATACCGAAGAAGCGAGGAATTTGGCGAAAGATAATCCTTATTCATTTCTTCATGTGGATAGAGCAGAAATAGATTTAGCTCCCTCTATAAATCCTTACGATGAAATAGTTTATGAAAAAGCGAGAGAAAATTTTTACAGAATGCTTAAAAAAGGACTGTTAATAAAAGATAATGAGGAGAACTATTACATCTATAGAGAAATAATGAACGGCAGGAGTCAAGTGGGATTGGTAGCGACTGTTTCGATTGATGAGTATTTAGAAGGAATAATTAAAAAGCATGAGCTTACTCTGCCGGAGAAAGAACAGGATAGAATAAATCACATGGATTACTGTGATGCTCACACCAGTCCAGTTTTTTTAACATACAAAGCCAAT
Source organism: Thermoanaerobacter sp. CM-CNRG TB177 (assembly GCF_018588165.1). Taxonomy (NCBI): domain Bacteria; kingdom Bacillati; phylum Bacillota; class Clostridia; order Thermoanaerobacterales; family Thermoanaerobacteraceae; genus Thermoanaerobacter; species Thermoanaerobacter sp. CM-CNRG TB177. The sequence goes on along the minus strand of NZ_JAFCAC010000056.1, from coordinate 16,169 downwards.
CAAGAGCTTAAAAAGTTGTTAAATAGCTGGATGGAGAGCAAAGAACCTATATATGATTTTGCATTAGAGGATGAAATAAGGCATACAGTGTGGATTATAGATGACAAAACTTTAATAGATAAAATTACTTCTGTTTTTAAGGAAATAGACTATCTTTACATTGCAGATGGACATCATCGGGCTGCTGCTTCTGTAAAAGTAGGCTTAAAGAGGCGAGAACAAAATCCTGATTATAAAGGAGATGAGGAGTTTAACTATTTTTTAGCAGTGTTAGTGCCCCATGATGAAGTTTTTATCATGCCATATAATAGGGTGGTAAAGGATTTAAACGGCTATTCCGAAAGTGAATTTATCGAAAAAATAAAAGAGAAATTTGAAGTAGAGAAATGTAATGAAGGCCAGCCTTTCAATCCTTCGCAGAAGCACACTTTTGGCATGTATCTATCAGGAAATTGGTACAAACTTACTGCCAAAAAAGGTACTTTTAACCCATCGGATCCGATAGAAAGCTTAGATGTGTCCATCTTACAAAAGAATCTGTTAGATCCTATTTTAGGGATAAAAGATCCGAGAACTGATAAAAAGATTGATTTTGTAGGAGGAATTAGAGGCTTAGAAGAATTAGAAAGAAGAGTTAAGGAAGACATGAAAGTGGCTTTTTCTATGCACCCGACAACAGTTGAAGACTTAATTGCTGTTGCCGATGCGGGAATGATAATGCCTCCTAAGTCTACCTGGTTTGAGCCTAAACTAAGAAGCGGATTATTTATTCACGAATTGAGCTAAAAGTACCTTTTCGCTTTTTTAAGGTGCTTCAGACTGTAGACAAACTTTCGTAAAGGAGATATTTTGCATAAGGAGCGACTTGTTACAAAGCGGTAACAAAACTTAGCAAGACCGAGGGTGGAGGCAGGGCCGAAGCCATGGATGGCGAAGGCGGGCACCTTAAGGCATGGATGCCGATTGTGCCCGGTACCCTGCCGGAGCCCGAAGGTCGAGCTTTAGTTTTGTCGCTTTGGAACATCGGAGCGACGATGCAAAATATCTCCTTTTGAATATTTTTTAACTTTGTCAACAAACTGAAGTACCTTTTCGCTTTTTTAAGGTGCTTTTTATTTTTTAAGTGAAAAAGTTCTATTATTTAAAAATTTGTACTAATATATATTGAAGGATAATTTAGGGGAGCTGGTTATATGAAAATAAAACAAAAAACACTACTAGGTTTAGTTATAATTGTAATTATCGGCTTAGTGTTTTATCTTTTGCCTGAGGAGACTCGACTTACATCTTACACAATTGAAGCAAAATATGATGACCAAAATAAAATAATTTATGCTACTCAAACAGTTAAATATATAAATACTAATGATATTCCTTTAAAAGAAATATACTTTCATTTATATCCAAATGCTTTCAAGACACAAGAGAATTTGCCTTTTACGAAGGAAGAGCTCCCTTTTGCATATCCTAATGGTTTTAAGGCAGGATTTATAGAGATTGAAAAAGTTACTTTTGACAAAGACATTCCAGCTACTTACGAATTAGAAGAACCTAATGAGGAAATTTTAAAAATAAAATTGCCTAAAGAATTAAAAAAAGGAGAAACAATACAAATCAATATGACCTACAAAGTACAAATTCCACCTTGCAGAAGTAGATTTGGCTATGGGAACAATACCGTACAGATAGGAAATTGGTATCCTATACTCTCTGTATATGATAAAAATGGCTGGAATAATGACCCCTACTATATTTTTGGAGATCCTTTTTATAGTAATATAGCAAATTACAAAGTAAAATTGTCAGTACCTAAAAACATGATAGTTGCCTCCACTGGAGAAATGAAAGAAGAGAAAAACTATGGAGATTCCAAAGAATTAATTATTGAAGCAAAAAGAGTAAGGGATTTTGCTATGGTTTTAAGCAAAAAATTTAAAATATCAGAGAAGCATGTAGATGGCATAAAAGTTAAATCCTATTATTTTACAGAAGAATATGGAAATAAAGCTCTTAAATTTGCTGTAGATGCAATCAAGTTTTACAATGATTATATTGGCAAGTATCCTTATAAACAATATTCTGTTGTACAGACTGATTTTTACATGGGAGGCATGGAATATCCTAATCTTGTAATGATATCAAAGGATTTGTATACAAAAGCTAATTTGTTTCATTTAGAATATGTAATTGCTCACGAAACTGCTCATCAGTGGTGGTATGGTGTTGTGGGAAATAATCAAATAAAGGAGTCTTGGCTGGATGAAGGATTGACAGAGTATACTACAATTATGTATATAGAAAGGTATTACGGTAAGGCAACAGCTGATGAGGTTTATAGACTTGTTGTAGAGGGGGAATTCAATAAATTTCTAAACACCAATTCAGATGTTTCCTTTGCTAAGACTTTGGCAGATTTTAAAGAGTGGAAGGAGTACACTAATATAGCTTATAATAAAGGAGCAATGGTTTTTTATAATCTGAGGAATCTGATAGGTGACGAAGAATTCAAAAAGGTTCTTCAGAGTTATTACGAAAAATACAAATATAAAATTGCCACTACGCAAGATTTAATTGACGTAGTGGACAATATTACAGGCAAAGATACAGGTGGATTTTTCCAAGAATGGTTTTATTAAATTATCATTTTCCGTTTTAGTCTTATATCCTCGCCGTAAAAATTAAGCAATTTAAAATGGCCGAAAATTCGCGAATAAATTCTCTCGGGATAAATTGCCATTATTTCTGATAGAGGTAAATTTGTGGAGATAATAAATTTTTTGCCAAGCAATAGTCTTGCATTTAAAATATTAAAAAATTCTTGCAAACTAAAAGCAGTTATGGACTCTGTTCCCAAATCGTCGATTATAAGGAGGTCACATTCTTTTAACAATTCCAAATAATCATTGTAACTGTTGCCATCAGCATTAAGCTTATTTATTCTCAAGCCCTCAATTAAATCTGGAGCTGTGCGATATATCACACTTTTACCTCTATCTAATAATTCCTTTGCTATACAATTAGCGAGGAAGGTTTTACCAAGCCCTGAATCGCCGTAGAAAAAAAGACTTTCAGCGGTAGTGTCAAAATTTTTTATAAAGTTGAGAGAAAACTCTACAATATTTTTCATGTTGCTTCTTGGAGAAGGCTTATCACCGAAGGGTATGTCTGAATAATATTCAAAACTGAAATTGGAGAAATTTTCTTTTTTGAGTATTTCGGCTATACTTGATTGCTTATAGTAGATATTTATAAGTTTTTGGTCAAAGCATTTACATCTTTTTCCATTTACATATCCTGTGTCTTTGCATACGTTGCATTCGTATTTAGGTTCTAGATAGTCTTCAGGATATCCATTAGATTTCAGTAGATTAGCTTTTTTCTTTTTTAAATTATTTAACTTCTCTTTTAAAAGATTTAAAAGGTCTCTTCCCTTTTCAGGTTCTTTAAAAATTGATTGAGTTATTTGGATTCCCACCTTCTTAATCTCTTCTTCAATTTTTTCAAGTTCGGGAATTTCCTTGTAAAGCTTGTTTTTACGATTGAGGGCATCTTTTAAAGCCCTATCTCTTTTCATTTCATATTCTTTAAGGATTTCATAAATGATATTTTCATTCATTAAATTCACTCCTTGAATGGGCTAAAAGCTTTTTCTCTAAATCTTCTATGTCGTAGCTTCTCTGAGAGTAGCTGTTGAAATAGTTTTTCGGAGCTTTGAAACCTGAGGTAACAGGGGTTTTCTTTTTTGTAGAGGACTTTTTATTTTCTAAATCTTCCACTGTTCGTATTCCTTCATTAAACCAGTTGATTAGTATTTTGTTTATATAAGGGAAACTAGGTTCATTCAATTTAAGGGTACATTCATTGCAGGCTTTTATTATCACATCTACATCAAAACCTAAATCCTCCATCCAGCGGTCCATCATCTCTTTGTGAGATTCCATTATTTCATCCTCTTTAAGGCCCAAAGCATTTAAAATCCTTCTATAATTTTGCCATTTTTTGTTTTCTGCTTTTAAGTATTCTTCTACATCCAGTGCAGTCTTAAGACCTGCATCATACCAAGCTATTGCTACCTTTTCCATATATCTTAAAGAAGTTTTGTTTTTAGAAGCGCAATAACTCACTAACATTGTTATTATTTCCAAGGAAAAACCGTATTCATCTATCCAACTTAAATATGTTTCCATTTCTGTTGGGGTTAAAGGTCTTCCTAAGGTCATTTCAATTGCTTCAAACATTTGTTTTACTTGAGGGTCTTGCAAAGACAGAGTGTGGTTTGAGGTTGACTGCGGAATAACTGGGAGATATTCAACTGTGTATTCCCCATCTATGTATTTTAATTTAATTAAACCAGATTTTTCCCAGTACTTCAAAGCTTTGTCAATTTCTATATCTGACATAAATAATTTATCTGCTAAAGTTTTCAAAGGTATTTCATTGCCATAATAGCAATATTTTAATCCTAAGATATATACTTTGACATATTCACCTGGGGCATCTAGCATGAAATGATTTATAAAATAATTGCTAACAGGAGTACTTCCCCAATCGTCATTTTCGTTTAAAAGTCTAAAAATGCTCATCCTCCCCACCTCGAATATATTATAACACAGCGAAATAGCCTCTTCAATTGAAAAGAATTTAACTTAATTATCGGAATATTTGAGTGTATTTTTAAAATAAATATATATAGGAATATTACCTTAAAATATAACATATAATATGAAAGATGCTAGAAAATCAATTAAAATTTGTTTTCACAAAAAAGTATGGTATAATTAAAAAGGATTTACAAAAGAAAGGAGAATACTATGGGGAAGGCGAGGGATAAAAGCTATAAGTTTTTTCTTGTTTTATTAAAGACTTACAAGGACAATCTTATAGCTTTTGTTGTAGCACTAGCCATAGGGCTATCTTTTATTGCATATGAAGAAGGTTTTGCCTACAAGATAATAGTAGATGGTGAAACTATTGGAATTACCAAGAATATAAATGAGGTAAAAAATTTTATAGAAGAATTGCATAAAAGAGAAAAGCAGAAGACAGGAACGGATATAGTTTTAAACCAACAAATAAAATTTGAAAGGGTAAGAGTAGGTAAAAAAGATCTGACAGATTTACATAAAATTTATGCTAATTTGGAAAATGCTATGAGTTTTAGTTATAAAGCTGCTGTCATAATAGTGGATGGCAAATTTGTGACTGCGTTAAAAAATGAAAAAGAAGCAAATAAGGTTCTTGAAATGTTAAAGAATAAATACGCAAAAGATTCTGATAGAACGTATTTTAAAGAGGATGTCAAAATTGAAGAAAAGTACATACCTCCAAAATATTTAGCAAGCCGAGAAGAGGCGTTAAAAATATTGCAACAACCTGTAAAAAAAGCTGTTACATACACTGTAAAAGAAAACGATAGTTTGTGGTCTATTGCAAGAGACCATGATATGTACATTGATGATATTTTAAAATTAAATCCTGGCCTTACAGAAAATTTAAAACCAGGACAGGTAATATATTTATCCCCTGCTGTACCTAATGTTACGGTTGTTACTGAAAAGAGAATAGTTTACAAAGAGGAAATACCTTTTGAGACAAAATATACTCAAGATGACAAACTGTATACTAATCAGTCTAAAGTGTTGGTAGAAGGTAAAAAAGGCTTAAAAGAGGTAACTGCTGTTGTTGTAAGTTACAATGGCATTGAGATTTCTAAAAAAATAGAGAATGAAAATGTCCTTAAAAATCCTGTTAACAAAATAGTTGCAGTAGGTTCGAAAAGAATATCTTATATTGCTACAGGGTTCTTTAATTATCCTGCGAGAGGTACTATCACTTCAAGATTTGGACAAAGATGGGGGAGACTTCACACAGGAGTTGATATAGCGGCACCACAAGGTTCTCCTATTTATGCTGCAGATGGAGGTACTGTTATATTTTCAGGTTGGGAAAGTGGCTATGGATATTTAGTGAAAATTGACCATCACAATGGTTATGTTACTTATTATGGACATGCTAGTAAACTCCTTGTTAAAAAAGGCGATAAAGTGGCGAAAGGACAAAAAATTGCTTTGGTAGGCTCTACTGGTCATGCGACAGGACCCCATGTGCACTTTGAAGTGAGAAAAAATGGGGTTCCAGTTAATCCTTTGCCCTATTTAAATAGATGAAATTATGACAAGCCCTATACAGGGCTTCAGACTGATGACAAACTTTCATAAAGTAGATATTTTACATAAGTTGCGACTTGTGACAAAGCGCTAACAAAGCTTAGCAAGACTGAGGATGGAGGCGGGGCCGAAGCCAGGAGGGCGGAGGCGGGCACCTAAGACAGGACGTCGAATGTGCCCGGTACTCCGCCGCAATCCGAAAGTCGCGCTTTAGCTTTGTCGCTTTGGAACTTCGGAGCAACGATGTAAAATATCTACTTTAAATAATTTTTGGTTCTTTGTCAACAAACTGGAAGCCCTATACAGGGCTTTTTATTTTTGTGGGGTTGCTACAAGTATTTATGAATGTTATAATACAGTTGTAATTATATTTGTCAAAAAGACCTGTATTGCTTCATACATATAAATGCATTTACATATAAATTACATACAGGGTTTTGATTGTGTGTGAGGTGATACAGGTTGAAAAAGAAAATTATTGTTTTTTCTATTGCACTTATTTTATTAATTTCTCTTTATTATGCTAACAAAATTATGGTGGTTTCTTATCCTTATGTAAGAGAAATAAAAGAGGACAATTTAACAGATAATGTAAAAGATTACAAAACAGCACAAAGTGAACACTTTATTGTACGATATACACCGCCAGATGAAAAATACGTTCCTCTTGTTTTAAAAATTGCAGAAAAACATTATGACAGTATTACCAAAGATTTAGGTCACAAACCAATTGGTAAAATTGTCATTATAATGTACCATGACCCTGAAAAAATGAACAGGGACTTTTCACTTGCAAAAGGGGACACTGCTATGGGGATTTATTTAAATGGAATTATAAGCATAGCATCCCCCGAGCTGTGGATTAGTCCTACAAAAGACCTGGAAAAAGTTTTTGAGCATGAGGGGCCAATTGTACACGAATTTGCTCATCTTATTGTAGATGACGTTGCAAAAGGCAATTACCCTGTGTGGTTTACAGAAGGTATAGCTCTTCTGGAAGAATATCGAGAAAACGGTTTTGTCTGGGGTGAATATATAACAACTGATAAGCCATATTCTCTTAAAGAGTTGACTTATAATTTTAACCAATTAGACGAAACATTAGCTTATAAAAGGTCTTTTGAAATAGTAAAAGCCATAACTGACAAATATGGGATGCAAAGCATAAGAGAGATTTTAAAATATTTGGGGGAAGGATTAAATTTAAGTGAGAGCTTTTACAAAGTCACGGGGCAAAATTTAGAGAAATTTGTGGATTCAGTGAAATAAAGCAAGAAGAGCAATGTTCTTCTTGCTTTAACCTTATGAAAAGGATAAGGGGGGAACAAAAATGACTCATAGAATACTTATAGTTGATGATGAAAAGCCAATAGTTGAGATAATCAAATACAACCTGGAAAAAGAAGGATACATAACGTATGAAGCTTATGATGGAGAAGAGGCTTTAAAAATAGCAAAAGAACAAAATCCAGATTTAATAATACTTGATGTGATGTTGCCTAAATTAGATGGTTTTTCAGTTCTAAGAACTTTAAGGCAATCAATGACCATACCTATTTTGATGCTAACGGCCAAAGAGGAAGAAGTAGACAAAGTGCTGGGGTTGGAGTTGGGAGCCGATGATTACATAACAAAACCTTTTTCTATAAGAGAACTTATAGCAAGAGTAAAGGCTAATTTAAGGAGAATTAGTTTAAACGGAAATGAGTCTGGTAATGTCCTTTGCGTAAAAAATTTAAAAATTGATATGTCAAAGTATAAAGTAGAAAAAAACAATAAAGAAGTGGAACTCACCTCTAGAGAATTTGAACTTTTAAAATTTCTCGTTTTAAACAAAGGACTTATTTTTTCTCGTGAAATGCTATTGGAAAAAGTATGGGGTTATGAATATCTGGGTGATATTAGAACTGTAGATGTCACCATAAGAAGACTGAGAGAAAAAATAGAAGATGACCCCAGTAACCCCAAGCTTATTCACACAAAAAGAGGGGTTGGTTACTATTTTAGCGATGAAAGGCAGATTTAAAAGTATCCAATGGAAAATAATTCTCATATATAGTTTGTTAATACTTGTAGCAATGGAAATCATATGGGTATATCTCTATAAATCTCTTGAAAATTACCATATGAATAATTTTGACAATTACCTTGAAGCGCAAGTACGCGGTATTTCTTTTACCCTTAAAGACAACATGGATGCAAAAAGTTTAAAGAATATAATAAATATGTACATGGGTCCTAATTCAAATGTAAAGTATGTATATATTTTAGACAATGAAGGAAATATATTGGCCAGTTCAACGGGAGACAAAGGAAAGATGGTGACTCCCGCTATTGTTAAAGCCCTATCAGGGCAAATCGGAAGTGAAGTTACTGATGACTATAATTCTAGTGGAAAAATAAAAAGTTTTGCCATGCCAGTTTACAATAGTGATGGTAAAATAAATGGTGTTGTGTATATAAGCGGTTCTTTAAGTGGAATATATCAGACTTTAGCTGATGTCAATTTGATTCTTTTAAGTGCTACTCTTTTTGCTGTTGCAATTACTATGGTACTTGGGTATATTTTGGCCAAAACTATAACAGACCCAATAAAGGAAGTAACAAAATATGCACAAAAAATGGCAGATGGCGATTTTGATGTGAGGATAAGGATAAAATCTAATGATGAAATAGGAAAGTTAGGTGAAATGTTTAATTTTTTGTCTTTACGGTTAAAGCAGACTTTAAATGGCATTCAAGGCGAAAAAAACAAAATAGAAGCTATCATACGCTTTATGACAGATGGTGTTGTTGCAACGGATGCCAAAGGTAGAATAATACACTTTAATGAGGCTGCTGAAAAAATGTTAAATGCAAATTTGGAATTAGGGATGCCAATAGAGGGAATACTAAATTTAAAAAAAGAAGATGTAGTGGCGACAATGAATTGTGGAAACAAGGTTTTAACAGTTAACATAGCTCCGCTAAAAGGCAATCAACAAATAGAAGGATATGTATATGTGCTTCACGATATCACGGAGCAACATAAATTGGACACCATGAGGAAAGAGTTTGTGGCAAATGTCTCCCATGAGCTTAGAACTCCTATTGCTACTATAAAAAGCTATGTTGAGACTCTTCTTTACAGCGATGTAGATGCTGAGTATTCTAAAAAGTTTCTAAAAATAATAGATTCAGAAACTGACAGAATGACACGCCTAGTAAAAGATTTACTTCTTTTATCTAAAATGGATTCTGAAGATAACAACCTCAAATTTGAGCAAAAAAATTTAAATGACATAGTGGTGGAGGCAATAAACAGGCTTTCTATTGAAGCTCATAAGAAAAATCAAAAACTCATCGTAGACCTTCAAGAAACGCCGAGATATGTATATATTGACAGAGATAAAATGGAACAAGTTATAGTTAACTTGGTAACTAATGCTATAAAGTATACTCCAGAAAACGGGATGATAAAAATAATGACGGAATACGATGAAAGTTTTGCAAGTTTAATTGTGGAGGACAATGGCATAGGAATTCCTAAAGAAGACCTGCCTCGAATTTTTGAAAGATTTTATAGAGTAGATAAGGCTAGATCCAGAGAGCTTGGAGGTACAGGATTAGGACATTCTATTGTAAAACAGATTGTGGAACTTCACAAAGGAGAGGTAAACATAGAAAGCGAAGTGGGAAAAGGCACCATAGTCAGGGTTAAACTACCATACCAGTAAATTCGTAATAATAGTTTAATATTACTGTAACAATACTGTAATAATAGTAGGGTATAATGAAGACATAAAAGAGAAGGAGGGATATCCTTGAAAAAAATAATTGCTCTATTTGTAGCAGTGGTTATGTTTATGACCCTTTTTATGTCATATGGTTATGCAAAAGACCTAATAACAGTTAAAACAGATATAGATGATGTAAAAACGGATAATAAATATTTTATAATTTCTGGAAGTGGACAACCTAATACTGTCGTAGAGCTTATTTTAAACGACAATTTAAGCCATAAATGGGTTATAGATGACACGATGCTTTTTGCAAAATTATTAACTTTAAGCTATGGAGATAATTACATTGTCATAAAAGCTTATAAAGGAGACCAGCTCCAAATATTGAAAGGGCATGTGATACTCACAAAAAAGGACGGGGTTTTAAGAATAACAATAACTGCTATTGAAGACATAATAAAATCCCTTTTAAGATAGAGGGCTTGAGTGATGAAGGAAAAAATTAAATCACTGTTATTGCTTTTTCTTGTTATAACAAGTATGTATTTAACTTACAAATTATGGATATCCTTTCTTCAAAATGAATTTTTATTCATTGACAAAAAGTCCACAAATACAAAAGTGGACATTTTTCGTATAATTAGACCAGAATACACTTTTGTTAGTATTCAAGGTAAAGTATATTTGGTGTCAAATGCGGATTTTTCTTTTTCTTTATGGGAAAAAACAGTAGATTTTATTAATTCAACTAAAGAAGAGAAAATAAGTGAATCCGATGATAATAGCTGGGAATATGCACAAAAAGATACATTTATACGATTTTTACTAGGAAAAAATATAAATGCTGACTTATTAAAAGATAATTTTAGTAACAGAGATAGCTGGTTTAGAAAAATAAATAGCAGTATATATGTAAGAGAAATTGTTGTTAATATAGAAAAAAATCAAATTTTTTTAAGAGATGCGGCTAATAAAAAATTTTACAGCTTAAATTATTCAAAAATGGGAGATTTAAAAAACATTATAAAGACTTTGCCTAAAGAGGATGTCACTGTGTGTGATTCTGTTTATGAAGAAGGCAAGGATTATTTTGAAAAAAATGTGTACATACCCTCACTTACCTTTTCTATTAATAAAATATCCAATAAAATGACAAGTTTTAAAGCTGACAACCACTTTTTAAAGAAGTTTTTTACAAATATTTCTATTGTAAGAAAAATTACTGAAAATGACGGCTGTACTGTTTATACCGACGGTTTAAGAAGTTTACGACTATATCAAAATGGATTTATGGAGTTTTACAATACCATTTCTGAAGCGTCTTCAACTGATAAAATTTTTGCATTGAATAAGTCTATTGCTTTTTTAGAGGAAATAGGGATAAAAGCGGACAATATTTATCTGGTGGATTTCAAGCAAGAAAAAGGGGAGTATACTTTTTATTTTAATTATATATTTGATTATCCTCTTCGAATTTTCCAAAAAGAAATGTCGAATTTTCCTATTGAAATACATATTTCAAATGGCAATATCCAATATGCGCGAGTTTTGTATTTAGATTTGACAAGTAATGGAAACTATTTAATTTCCCATACAAAATTGAAACAATCCCTTTTAATGAGTTTAAAAAACATAAACTGGCAACAGACAATTTCTGATTTAAAAATAGGTTATTTATATTATGAAGGACAATTTATCCCTGTTTGGATAGGAGAGGGTAAGGATAAAGAGTTTTTTATAAACATATTTAATGGGAAGTTGATTTACAATGGGGTATAGATTATGAACTGGTCTAAAGCAAAAACAGTGAGGATAATCACTTTTGCGATTTTGAATGTTCTTTTATATCTAACTATTGCTAAAATGAATAAGCCAGAACCTCATCTTTTATCTGAAAGTGATTTGCATTCTTTAAAGAAGGTTTTGTCACAAAATAACATAATTTTGGAAACTACAATTCCACAAAAGAAAGAGCCAATGCCTCTTATTAAAGTAACGAGAGAAATATTTGATGAAGATTTTGTTTTAGAGAATTTTATTAAAGGGCAAGAATATGGAAAGTACAAAGAAAATAAATATACAATTTTTAAATTTGGAAATAAGATTATCAAAGTAGACGGCATCAGTTTTTATTATTTTGAAGAAAGTGATAAATTTAAAGATATGTCTTCTTCTCAAAAGGAAGAGTATATACAGGATTTTATAAATAGTTATCAACTTAAAGAAATAGATGGCCAAGTTAAAAAAATTACTCAAGGGAAGAAGGTGGAGGTAAACTATTTTCAAACCTATAAGGATTACTTTATAGATGGTGGTTGGATGGAAGGGAAAATAGATGAGAAAAGTTTTGAATTTTCAAAATCATGGTTTGATTCTGTTGAAATGGAAAGGGTTAAAAAAGATGTGATAGATGCGGCTTATGCGCTTTTAAAACTTGTGGAGATTAAGACGGATACAAAACCTATGGTGATAAAGGAAATAAAATTAGGCTATTATTTTAATTGGAGTAATGCCACAAAAGGAGAAGCGGTCCCTGTTTGGAGAATAACTACAGAAAAAGGGGATAAGTATTACGTAAACGCTTATACAGGAAATTTTGAAGAAGGCAAATAATTCCGCCTTCTTCTTTTTCTTTTTCTTCTTTAAATACTTGTAAAATATATTAAATTGTATTAAAGTATATATTGTGAGATATGTGTCTTTTTAATTTAATTTGACTTGAAGGGAAGATTAAAAAATGGAAAAATTCGTAATCAAAGGAGGAAAACCTCTTACAGGAAGTGTACAGATAAGTGGTGCCAAAAATTCTGCTGTTGCAATTCTTCCCGCAGCGCTATTGGCTGATACTCCGAGTGTGATAGATAATTTACCTGATATAAATGATATAAAATTGTTAACACAGATGATACGTCATCTAGGAGGAAAAGTAGAGGAGAAAAAACACGAAATAATGATTGACCCAACAGGCTTAAATTCCTTTTGCCCTCCTCGAGATTTAGCGAGCAAAATGAGGGCATCGTATTATCTTGTTGGAGCACTTTTAAGCAAGTTTAATGAAGCAGTAATTGCGATGCCGGGCGGGTGTAATATTGGTGTCAGGCCTATTGACCAGCATATCAAGGGTTTTGAAGCTTTAGGAGCAAAAACTACTATAGAAGGTGGACTTATAAGGATTAAAGCAGACAAGTTAGTAGGTAATCATATATATTTTGATGTAGTAAGCGTGGGTGCTACTATAAATTTGATGTTGGCATCGGTTAAAGCTGAGGGAGTAACAATATTAGAAAACTGTGCAAAAGAGCCCCATGTAGTTGATGTAGCAAACTTTTTAAATGCAATGGGAGCAAATATCAAGGGCGCTGGTACAGATACTATCAAGATAACAGGGGTAGACAGACTTCACGGATGTCACTATACCATTATTCCTGACCAAATAGAAGCAGGAACTTACATGGTGGCAGCTGCTGCGACAAAAGGTGATGTGTATATAAAAGGAGTAATTCCAAATCACTTAGAGGCAATTATTGCAAAACTGACAGAAATGGGAGTTATTGTTGAAGAACATGACGATGTGGTAAGAATAAAAAGAGAAGGGCCTTTGAAGCATGTTGATATAAGGACTTTACCTTATCCTGGTTTTCCAACAGATATGCAACAGCCTTTTGCGGTGCTTTTGGCTTTGGCTGAAGGCATAAGTGTCATTACTGAAAATATCTATGAAAATAGATTTAAATATTTAAATGAATTAGAGAAAATGGGAGCAAAAGTAAGGATAGAAGGAAGGAATGCAATATTTCAAGGTGTAGAGAAATTGACAGGTGCACCTCTTTATGCGACAGACTTAAGAGGAGGTGCGGCAATGGTTATAGCAGGGCTTGCTGCAGAAGGTATGACAGAGGTTATGGAGGTTTATCATATAGATAGAGGTTATGAAGCAATGGAAGTAAAGCTTCAACAATTAGGTGCTGATATAGTAAGGGTAAAGGAATAAAAAGCTATAAAATTTTGAGTATAATGCGCTGCATAATATCTCATCCTATTTAATGAGGTGATATTATGCAGCGTCAATTAAAGAGTTTTTTTGCTGTTGCAATTATAACTGCTTTGGTTAGCTCTTTAGTATTTGTATATATTGCACCAAAATATTTATGGGGTAAAGTTATCCCTATACCTTATCCTCCTTCTTCAGGAATGAAAACAGAAATAGTGATACCAACAAAAGAATCTCCTACAATAGCGGAAATAGTGGCAAAAAAAGACACTCCTGCTGTTGTGGGGATTACTACTGTAGAATTTCGAAGAGAATTTTATTTTATAGAAAAAGCTGTAGAAGGTGTAGGTTCTGGTTTTATTGTTGATCCAAATGGCTATATTATAACAAACAATCATGTAGCTAATGAAAAATCCAAAAATATAAAGGTATATTTAAGCAATGGCAGTATACTTCCAGGTAAAGTTTTATGGAGTGACTCTGTTTTAGACCTTTCAATTTTAAAAATTGGTGCAAAAGACCTGCCAGTTATACCCTTAGGAGATTCTGACAAGATATCGGTAGGGCAAACTGCAATAGCAATTGGAAATCCTTTAGGACTTAGATTTCAAAGGACGGTTACTTCGGGAATAATAAGTGCTTTAAATAGGAGCCTTCCTATTACTGAGGGTGGAAAACCGCGAATTATGGAAGACCTTATACAGACAGATGCTTCTATAAATCCAGGAAATAGCGGAGGACCTTTAGTGGATTCTCGAGGTTATGCAATTGGAATAAATACTGCAAAGGTGACAACCGCTGAAGGATTGGGCTTTGCTATACCTATAAATATTGTAAAGCCTATACTTAAGAAAGTGATAGAAACTGGTACATTTAAAGCACCTTATGTTGGCATAGTTGCCTATGATAAAGAGATTGCCAGTTACATTTCCACAGATGTCTACATATATGAGGGCATATATGTGGCAGATATTGACCCTACAGGTCCTGCTTATAAAGCTGGTATTAGGAAAGGCTATATTATTTTGCAGGTAGATGGAAAACCTGTAAATACTATGACAAGTTTAAAATGTATTATTTATGAAAAAAATCCAGGAGACAAAATAAAAGTCAAGTACAAAACCGTAACAGGGAAGACAGGATATACTACTATAACTCTCGGAGAATAGGAGAGGTTTTATGTTTGTTGTGTGTGAAAAGCATTTAGAGGATGCTATTGAAGAATTTGTTGAAGTGTATGAGCAGCCACCAGATATCTATAAATTAGATGAAGTTTCTTTTACTGATTGGCTGGTACCTCATAAATGCGATTTTTGTGATGAGCTACCTAAATATCTTGTAGTTTAAAAATGAGGGGCTTAATAATGAAGATATATATAATAGCTGTTGGGAAAATAAAGCAGAACTATATAAATGATGGGATAGATTTTTATTTAAAAAAATTGCGTCCTTATTGTGAAATAGAAATTAAAGAAATAGAAGAAGAAAAAGTTCCTCAAAATTTAAATGAAAAAGAAAAAGAGGAGATTTTGCGCAAAGAAGGTGAAAGAATTCTTTCTAAAATAAAAAAGGGAAGCTTTGTTGTTTCTCTTGCTATAGAAGGAAAAGAAGTGGATTCATATGAGTTTTCCAAGTTTTTAAAGGCTACTTTTCAATCTGGTTATAGAGAAATGACTTTTGTAATAGGGAGCTCGCTAGGATTGTGGGAAAATATAAAAAAGCAATCTCACGCAAATCTTTCTTTTTCTAAGATGACTTTTCCTCACCAATTGATGAGACTCATACTTTTAGAGCAAATTTATCTAGCTTTAAGTAAATAAAATTACTTATGATAAGGTTCATTGTTTAAAATTTTATATGCCCTATATAACTGTTCAAAGAAAATAGTGGAAGTCAAACCTAA
Source organism: Thermoanaerobacter sp. CM-CNRG TB177 (assembly GCF_018588165.1). Taxonomy (NCBI): domain Bacteria; kingdom Bacillati; phylum Bacillota; class Clostridia; order Thermoanaerobacterales; family Thermoanaerobacteraceae; genus Thermoanaerobacter; species Thermoanaerobacter sp. CM-CNRG TB177. The sequence continues at coordinate 386 of NZ_JAFCAC010000056.1, read as the reverse complement.
ACTCATTTTCATGCTACTTATGCTTATGGTCTCATTACAATGAATTTTTTCATTTCCTATGATCATTAATATATCTGTTATTCCAGTAAGTTCAAACTCTTTTATTTTTTCTGCTAATTCCTCTGAAGATAAGGATTTACCTGCAGGTGATATTACTATTTTGTAATATTTATCCGTATCTTGAAAAGGTAATTTTTGAGAATTTTTGTAGCTTGAAAAAGTGATATTGCAAAATTTACTTAGCCTCTTTTGATATTCTTTTATTGCATCAGAATAGAACTTTTCTACCTTATTACCTATAGCATAGACTTTGTAATTCATATTACCACATCTTGATAGTGTAAAATTTCAGTAGGTGATGAAGCAGGAAAATGGGGTATGGATGT
>NZ_JAFCAC010000055.1:42962-43334 GCF_018588165.1 Thermoanaerobacter sp. CM-CNRG TB177 | reverse complement strand
TACTAATTTTAAACTCCTAGATTTTTAACGGTGAGGTCAGTTATAAAAATTTTTCTCCTACAAAATCTTGACACAGACCTAGCTTTTTCAGGGGATATTTTTCTAAGCTCATGATATGTTATAATATTCATAGAAGGCTGACCTCCCATCCTGGTAATTTGTTTATGGTTCTTTTGAAAGGAATGTTTCCATTTTTAATTATATCAAAAAGAAGGGAGGCAGCCTCAATTCTTTTTATAGTTCCTTCTTCATTTTCTTTCTCTGCTTTTTCAAAGTGGTAAATATCTTTATACCTATTCGAGAGATATAACAAAATAGCCTATTGACAAAAAAGATAAAAATATTTATAATTAAATAGCGAGTGTAGTGAAG
>NZ_JAFCAC010000055.1:0-42952 GCF_018588165.1 Thermoanaerobacter sp. CM-CNRG TB177 | reverse complement strand
AGCATCACCTTGCCAAGGTGAGGGTCGCGAGTTCGAGTCTCGTTGTCCGCTCCATTTAATTTTATAGGCGCCCTTAGCTCAGCTGGATAGAGTGACAGGCTTCGAACCTGGAGGTCGTAGGTTCAAATCCTACAGGGCGCACCAGTTGGAAGCTAAGCTAACAAGTTAAAATAATAAGGATATTTCAATAACAATTCAAAAAATAAATTAATAAATGTAACGTGCGCCATTAGCTCAGTTGGTAGAGCAGCTGACTCTTAATCAGCGGGTCCGGGGTTCGAGTCCCTGATGGCGCACCAGTTATTTTTGAGAGTTTAAAAGGTATCGACATTTTGTCGATACCTTTTTTGGTAAAAACTTTTTTCAAAATAATTATTGCAATCTTTTGCATTTTATGGTATAAATAATTTAGACAATTTAAGAAAAACTAAATATAACAAATGCTAGGGGAGCCCGAAAAGGGCTGAGAGGGGATTCGTTCCCGACCCTTTGAACCTGTCAGGGTAATGCCTGCGTAGGGAAGCATGATTTTTAAAACATTTGAAAAATGCTCACCACACAGGTGGGCTTATTTTATTATTTGGAGGTGTGCTTATGAAATTAGCTCTCACTATTGCCGGTTCTGACTCTGGAGGAGGAGCAGGTATACAGGCAGATTTAAAGACTTTTTCAGCCCATGGAGTATACGGCATGAGTGTTATTACTTCAATAACAGCGCAAAACACCATGGGAGTTTTGGGAATTGAGGATATAAGCCCTGATATGGTGTATTTGCAGATGAAGGCAATTTTTGAGGATTTATATCCGAATGCAGTGAAGATAGGTATGGTGTCTAATGAAGACATAATTAAAATGGTTGCAAAAGGGCTAAAAGATTACAATGTAAAAAATGTTGTGCTGGACCCTGTTATGATTTCAAAAAGTGGAAGCTATTTATTAAAGCCAGAAGCAGTGGAGGCTTTGAAAAAGGAATTGATTCCTTTAAGCCTTGTAGTTACTCCAAATCTTATGGAAGCGGGAGAATTAGTTGGAAAAGAAATTAAAAATGTATCGGATATGAAGGAAGCGGCCAAAAAAATTCTAGATTTTGGTGCAAAAACAGTGGTAGTAAAAGGTGGACATCTTACAGGAGATGCTTTAGATGTATTTTACGATGGAAAAGAGTTTTATGAAATTACCTCAGAAAGAATCGATACTAAAAACACTCATGGTACAGGCTGTACATTTTCCTCAGCTATAGCTGCCAATATCGCTTTAGGCTATGATTTAGTTGAGTCAATAAAAAGAGCGAAGACATACATTACAGGGGCCATAAAACATTCGTTAGCTATAGGGCAGGGAGTAGGTCCTACTAATCATTTTTGGAATATAGAAATAAGGATGGTGTGAGATATGGACTTAACCCTTTATGCTATAACAGATAGGTCTTACATAAAGGATATGGATATAGCTGAAGCAGTGGAACTAGCGATAAAAGGCGGTGCAACAGTAATTCAACTGAGAGAAAAAGATATATCAAGTAGGGAATTTTATGAAATTGCACTCAAAGTTAAAGAAGTGACAAAAAGAAATAGAATCCCCCTCATTATAAACGACAGAGTGGATATAGCCTTGGCAGTAAATGCAGATGGAGTTCACGTTGGACAGGAAGATTTGCCGGCAGATGTTGTAAGGAGAATGATAGGTCCTCATAAAATAGTGGGGGTATCAGCAAGCACAGTGGAAGAAGCTTTAAAGGCGCAAAAGGATGGAGCGGATTATTTAGGAGTAGGCGCGGTGTTTAAGACTCCAACAAAGCCGGAAGCAGAAGCTATTGGAATAGAAGGGTTAAAAAAGATAAAAGAGGCTGTTAGTATTCCAGTCGTTGCAATAGGTGGTATAACGAAGGATAATGCTTATGAAGTCATGTTAAAATCAGGAGTAGATGGGATATCCTCAGTTTCAGCTGTATTTTATGGGGATATAGAAAACAATACTAGAAAACTTTTGGAGGTTATAGCAAAAGCGATAAATGATAGGAGGATTTGAAATGAAAAAAGAATTGTTGAAAATTTTAAGGGAGAGAAAACCTTTAGTTCACCATATCACTAATGTAGTTACTGTCAACGATTGTGCTAATATAACATTGGCTATTGGGGCACTGCCAGTCATGGCCCATGCCTTGGAAGAAGTAGAAGAAATGGTAAGTGCAGCAGATGCTTTAGTTTTAAATATAGGCACTCTTACAAATGAACAAGTAGAAGCGATGATAAAGGCAGGAAAGGCCGCAAATAGATTTAAAGTACCAGTTATATTAGACCCTGTTGGAGCGGGAGCTACGAAGCTTAGGACAGAAAGTTCAAGAAAGATATTAGAAGAGGTAAAAATTTCTGTGATAAAGGGAAACAGTGCTGAGATTTCAATACTTGCAGGCAAAGGTGGGAAGATACGTGGTGTAGAGTCTCAAAGCGGAGCAGATGATATTTCTGAAGCTGCAAAAGATTTAGCAAACGCGTACAACGTTGTAGTAGCAGTGTCAGGTGGTACTGACATAATTACTGATGGGAAAAGAATTGCGTATGTGAAAAATGGACATCCTACGATGGGCACTGTTACTGGTACAGGTTGTATGCTTACCTCTGTAGTAGCAAGCTTCTGCGGAGTATGTGAAGATTATTTTGAAGCTACAGTAGAAGCTTTTATAGCTTTTGGAGTAGCAGGTGAAAGAGCCGCTCAAAGCAGCAATGTCAAAGGGCCCGGCAGTTTTAAAGTGACATTTTTTGATGAGATATATAATCTCACGCCGGAGATAATAGAAAAAGATAAGAAGGTGGAGTATGAATAAAATACATCGTATGGTTTTTATGGCACTTATTATTGCTATAGGTACTTTTACCTCTCAATATGTATGGTTTAGTGTAGGTGTTGCCAAAGTTACACCTGTTCAACATGCTATTAACGTTATTTCAGCAGTTTTTTTGGGACCTTGGGGAGCATTAGAAGTTGCTTTTATTATAGGACTATTGAGGAACATCCTTGGTGTTGGATCGCTTTTGGCATTTCCAGGAGGAATGGTTGGTGCATTCATTGCTGGATATCTTTATAGATTTACACGTAAGTTTTATTTTGCCTCTATAGGAGAAGTTATAGGGACAGGCATTATAGGGGCATTGCTTTCTTATCCTATTGCTAGGTATATACTGGGAAATTCAGGCGCGGCTTTTATGTTTGTCATTCCATTTTCGCTTTCCAGTACAATAGGCTCGGTTATAGGATATGTAGTAGTAATGATTTTAGCAAAATACAAAAAATTGAATTATTCCAATTGAATATATACTGCCCCACTGACTAAATAGAGTGTTAGTAAATTTAGCTTATGGAATTGATTATACAAAATTTCGAAAATATAAATATTATACTGTAACACAAACTTGTTTAAAAGAAAGGAGAAGATTTATGATTGATGAAGTTGTAAAAGTCTTGAACGACGTAAAAAGAAAAATGCCACTTATACATGTCATCACAAATTATGTTGTGATGAATGATAATGCAAACGCACTTTTGAGTTTTGGAGCATCACCTGCAATGGTAATGTCGCCAGAAGAGGCATATGATTTTACTGCGATTTCAAATGCTCTGTATGTAAATATAGGCTCAATAAATAATGAAATAAAGCAGGCTATAATAAATTCGGTTTCCTCTGCATCAGTACATAAAATACCTGTTATCCTTGACCCGGTAGGATGTGCAGCGATAAAGAGTAGAATTGATTTTGTAAAAATGCTATTAAAACTTGGAAGTATCAGCATTATTAAGGGAAACGGTGGAGAAATAAAAGCACTTTCAGGCGAAAATGCAAATGTTAAGGGTGTAGATTCACTTGATGATAATGGTGTTATGGAGGCATGTATAAAACTTGCACAAAAAACAAATACAGTAGTAGTTTCAACTGGCAAAGAAGATTATATAAGTGATGGCAAAAAAGTAGTAATAGTAAAAAATGGTACACCATTGTTTACCAAAATAACTGGTGCAGGTTGTACTCTTGGAGCTATAATGTCAGCAACATCTGCAGTAAGCGAGGATAAAATTATAGCTGCCCTTACAGCACTTTTAGCTGTTAATATAGCAGGTGAACTAGCAGAGAAGGAAAGTAAACTGCCTGGTACTTTTAGAGCTAAGTTTATAAATAATCTTTACATCATCAACCCAGATATAATAAAAAAACATGCTAAGTTTGAAGTTTTGAAGGTGTAGATTATAAAGAAAATAAAGATTTTTTTAAAGTCGTTGAAGAAATACAAATTGTTCAACAGCCTAATATTTTTAATTTAAATCTATATGCTCTCCCGTATCTAAATAAATTACCCATTCACATACATTAGTAGCATGATCAGCAATTCTCTCAAGATAACGAGCTACAAACAAAAGCTGACTCGCCTGGTCGATGTTTCTTGGGTCTTCCATCATATAAGTTAATGGTTCCATAAATACTTGTTTGTAAAGGGCATCTACTATATCATCTTTTTCACCAATCGTCCTTGCAAGGTCTAAATCCTGGCGAACGTAAGAATCCAATGACATTTTTACCATTTCTCTTACGATTTCAGCCATTCTAGGAATATCTATCAATGGCTTTATATATTTTTGATGAGCAATCCTCAAAGTAGTTTTTGCTATATCTACTGCATAGTCTGCCATTCTTTCTAAGTCTGTAACAATTTTGAGCCCTGTCAAAACTATTCTCAAATCCCTTGCGATTGGCTGCTGGGTTACAATAATCTTTGCACATTTATTGTCAATTTCTACTTCCATTTTGTCTATTCTGTCGTCATCATCTATGACCTTTTGAGCCAATTCTGTATCATGGTTTACTAAAGAAGTAATGGCATTCGCTATCATTTCTTCTACAAGGCTACCCATTTTTAATATGTCATAATGAAGTCCCTCTAATTCTTTTTCAAAATGAGTGCGATTCACCCTTTCACCTCCTTTAATCGAATTTTCCAGTGATGTAGTCTTCCATCCTCTAGTCTTGCTACAACCAGATGGCCTTATAAGAACTAAAATGCCATTTTCTTACGTAGATAAAATAATGATTAATTATAAAAGCATAAAATATTAAAAAATGAAACAAAAGCATATTCATACAAATGAAACGCCTTTGTTTCATTGCAAGAATGGGTACCATTAGTGATAGTATATGCCTTCTCTGCCCCCCCTTTAACCCCCAAGATAAGCTTCTTTTACCTGCGGGTTTTCCGCCAGCTGCCGGGCGGGGCCAGATAAGACAATTTTTCCTGTTTCTAATACATAGCCTTTATGAGCAATAGAAAGAGCCATATGTGCATTTTGTTCCACTAAAAGAATAGTAGTTCCTTGCTCGTTTAGTTCTTTAATGATCGCAAAAATCTCTTTAACCAACAGAGGAGCTAAGCCCATTGAAGGTTCATCTAAAAGCATAAGCCTAGGTGCTGACATTAATGCTCGTCCCATCGCTAACATTTGTTGTTCTCCGCCAGATAAAGAGCCGGCCAGTTGTCCCTTTCTTTCTGCAAGCCGCGGAAACCGTTCAAAAACCCTGCTAAGCCTGCGTTTAAATTCTGCTTTATCTTTTAAAAGATAAGCACCTAATTCCAAGTTTTCCAATACTGACATGTTAGCAAAAACCCGTCGGCCCTCAGGCACCTGGCTTATGCCCATTTTTACGATGTCATGAGCAGTTTTACCAGTAATATCCTTACCTTCAAAAATTATTTTTCCTGATTTAGGCTTGACCAATCCGCAAATTGTATTTAAAGTAGTGCTTTTCCCCGCACCATTTGCCCCGATTAAGGTTACTATTTCTCCTTCGTTTACGGTAAGCGATATTCCTTTTAAAGCATGAATGGCCCCGTAAAACACATTTAACTCTTCAATTCTTAATACTTCCTTCTCGCTCATAGTTACGCCCCCTCTCCTAAATATGCTTCAATAACCCGAGGGTTGTTTTTAATTTCTTCAGGCGTCCCGTGAGCAATATTAACTCCATAGTCCAAAACGTAAATCTGCTCGCAAATGTTCATTACTAAATGCATATCGTGCTCAATGAGCAAAATAGTCACGTTAAACTTACTCCGGATAAAGCCAATTAATTCCATTAACTCCGTCGTTTCTCGAGGATTCATGCCTGCTGCTGGTTCGTCTAAAAGTAATAATGAAGGGTGAGTAGCCAACGCCCGGGCAATTTCTAATCGACGCTGTTCTCCGTAAGGTAAGTTTTTGGCCTTTTCTTCTGCCTTATGAGCTAAGTTCATGATTTTTAATAGCTCGTAAGCTTCATCCCGCATTTCCTTTTCTCCTTGGTAAAACTTCCCAACACGGAATATAGCATGCATCATATTATATGGAACATGCAAGTGCCTGGCAATTAAAACATTCTCCAAGACCGAAAGTTCGCCAAACAAACGAATGTTTTGGAAAGTACGGGTTATGCCTTTAGCAGCAATTTGGTAAGGCTTTAACCCTACTATGCTTTCGCCTTTAAAGATTATGTCACCTGTGGTTGGAAGGTAAATCCCGGTTAAAAGGTTAAAAACCGTCGTTTTACCTGCACCGTTTGGTCCGATTAACCCAACTAAATCTCCTTCATTTAAGGTAAGATTTAAATCCTGAACTGCTTTTAATCCTCCAAAACTAATCCCCAGGCTATGCGTCTGCAGAATGGCTGCCATGACTAACACCTCTCTTTCTCTGCAAAAGCTTAAAGGATAACTCATGGGTTCCAAGAAGTCCCTGGGGTCTAAATAACATTACCAAGATTAAGATTATGGCATAAATTATAAGCCGCAGTTCTGCTAAACTCTGTAAAAATGTAGAAATTAACGTCAATACAATTGCCGCTACTACTGAACCGGTGAGGCTCCCCTGACCTCCTAAAACTACCATCACAAGTATATCAAAGGATTTTAAAAAGTTAAAAGCATTTGGTTCAATAAAGGTAATATAATGAGCAAGGAGTGCTCCGCCAATTCCAGCAAAAAATGAACCCATAGTGAAAGCTATAACTTTATATTTTGTAGTATTTATTCCCATGGCTTCCGCCGCAATTTCATTTTCTCGGACTGAAATACACGCCCTACCATGGCTGGATTGAATAAAGTTTTTGATAACTAAAACTGTAACCAGCATGCACCCAAAAGCCCACAGCCAATTAGTCCTCTGTGGTATCCCCATTAAACCGTAAGCTCCGCCTAAATAATCAATATTTGTTATTACCCCCCGGATTATTTCAGCCAGTCCTAAAGTAGCAATAGCCAAGTAATCACCTCTTAACCGCAAGGTAGGTATGCCAATTATAATACCGCCAATACCAGCCACTATTGCTCCAACTAACAAGGATACAATAAAAGGAGCATTAAAATTTAAAGACATAATAGCCGAGGCATAAGCACCTAATGCCATAAATCCCGCATGGCCAATAGAAAATTGTCCTGTAAAACCAACCACTAGATTTAAACTTACGGCAAGAATAATATTGATTGCGATAATAATTAAGTTTAACATCACAAAAGGACTAATGATTTCTGCTGAATACAAAACCTAAACTCCTACCATAAGCACTACTAGCAACAACGTTACTGCAAGATTTTCCTTTGTAAACCAATTTTTCAGCATTCTGTATCACCTACACTTTCTCCCGAACGTTTTTCCCAAATAAGCCAGAAGGTTTAACTAATAGGATAATAATCAAAATCACAAAAGCCACAGGATCCCGATATAAAGAACTGCCGTACCCACTTACTAAGGACTCAGTAATCCCTAAAATAAAGCCTCCGGCCATTGCTCCAGGTATAATTCCTATTCCTCCTAAAACCGCTGAAACAAAGGCTTTTAAACCAAACATAATTCCCATTAAGGGAAATACTTTATTGTAATATATCCCTACCAGTACCCCTGCTGCCGCAGCTAAAGCTGAACCAAGAGCAAAGGTGATGGATATTGTCGTATCCACATTTATTCCCATTAAACGAGCAGCTTGCATGTCATAAGAAACTGCCCGCATTGCTTTTCCAATTTTCGTATTATGAACTATATACTGTAGTAAAATCATTAAGATAACCGTGACCGCAATAATTAAAATTTCCTGATTTGATATGGTAACCTTTCCGCCAAGCAATGTATACGAAGCATGCTTAAAAACTTCCGGAAATGCTCGAGGCTGTGGTCCCAGGAAAAACATCGTGGTATATTCTAAAAAAAGGGAAACACCTATTGCAGTAATTAAAATTACAATTTTAGGCGAGTTTCTTAAAGGACGATATGCCAATCTTTCGATAATAATGCCTAAAATAGCACACACAATCATGGAAAAAATTAACGCTGGAACAAATGACATTTTTAAAACCAACGTCGCATATAGTCCTGCGAAGGCACCAAGCATGTAAACATCACCGTGGGCAAAATTGATGAGTTTTATAATACCATAAACCATAGTGTATCCTAAAGCAATTAAAGCGTAAATACTTCCTACTGATATTCCATTTATTAACTGCTGGATAAATTCATTCATCTTATCCACCCCTACCTTAATTAAATTCATTTTCTTAAGGGGAGGAATATTCTCCCCCCTTTAATCTTTTAAGGATTTACGTAAGCCTTATAGATTTGCTTACCGTCTTTGTATTCCAAAATCACCAAGCCTTTAACAGCATTGTGATTTTCATCTATGGAGATTTTGGCAGTAACTCCTTCTACATCCTTGGTGGTCATTAAAGCTTCTTTGATTTTTTCGGGTGTAGCTTCACCAGCCCGTTTAATGGCATCAACTAAAGCAAGTACCGTATCATAACCTACTGCAGCCATTGCATCCGGCTCGCTGCCGTATTTTTCCTTATACTTTTTAACAAAGTCCTGAACTTTTGGATCAGGCATTAAAGACGAATAGTGATTGGTAATAAAGGTGTTATTAAGCGCAGCAGCACCTGCAATTTCAACAAGCTTTGGCGAATCCCAGCCATCACCACCGCCCATAGGAACATTAATACCAAGCTCCCGTGCTTGCTTTACAATTTGCCCCACTTGCTCGTAATAACCAGGTACATAAATAAATTCAGGCTTTAAATTTTTAATCTTGGTTAATACCGCGCGAAAATCCTGATCTTGAGTAGTGTAGTTTTCATCAGCTAAGATTTCGCCACCGCCAGCTTTGAAAGCTTCTACAAAAAACTTAGCCAAACCCACCGAGTAAGGAGCTGTATTATCTTTTAAAACAGCAACTTTTTTAAGCTTTAATTCATTTAAAACGAACTTCGCCATTGCCGTTCCCTGAAAAGGGTCTATAAAGCAAGTCCGGAAAATATACTCCCTTACTTTGCCTGTTTTAGGATCTACTGTAACATCAGGGTTAGTTGCCGAAGGCGAGATCACAGGAACTTTATTAGTTTCGGCAATGTTAACATAAGAGAGGGTATTGCCAGAAGTCATCGAACCAATAATAGCAACTACTTTATCTTGGGTAATTAACCGAGTCGCAACCGAAGCGGCTTCTGTATTATCGGACTTATTGTCATACTTGACTATTTCAATCTTTTTTCCAAGAACTCCACCAGCGTTATTAATTTCATCTACTGCTAACATAATTCCATTTAAGCCTGATTGACCCAATGTGGCAACATTTCCCGACAGCTCTAAGTTTGCTCCAATTTTTATAACATCGTTATTCTCAGACTTACTTCCACACGCCGAAGCAAATAAAAGTAAAAACGATAATAAACCTGCTGCTACTCTCCTCACAATGCCTTTACGCACGGCTTACCATCCTCCTTTAAAATTTTCTGTTTTTTAAAAATAATCTTCCATTTTTGCTATAAGCACATAACCTGTCCTGCTACACCCCTCTCCTTTTTAAAAGGGTGCGAATCCACTGCAGATTCTGCTGACTATTATAATCATTTTAAAAACATATCTACGATTTTTACATTTTTCTTTATTTTTCTTAAAATATTCAGTATACATTAGGTACGTCCTATTAGTAACCATTTTCACCTCCTTGTGATCCTTTTTTCAAATTTGAATTAATTTGTGGTATAATAAAAATGATCTGCATATTTTAAAAAGGTTTTTTAGGGGATAATATTTAGTATAAAATTTTGATGGAGATTTAAATTTGATGGCTGATAATTAAAAAGGCAAAGGCACCTTTTTTCTAAAGGCGCCTTTGCCTCCTTTTCTATTTACTTCCTGCATTAATTATACTTGCTTTTCTTTGTTTTGTCAATATGCAAAGGAAAAAGGCTTAGAAGCGCTCTTGACATATTAAAAAAACTTTGATAAAATGGCCTTGCATGGACTTTTAATCAGCTGATGATGGTTAGAGTCCCTAATGGCACACCAATTTTAATATGCGGGCATGGCGGAATTGGCAGACGCGCCAGACTTAGGATCTGGTGTCTTTCGACGTGGGGGTTCAAGTCCCTTTGCCCGCACCACAGTAAAATCAATGGTTCCAAGGTTTTGAAAGTTTTGGAATTCACTATAAACGGGTGTTAGTAATGCAATAGTAATGCAATAAAACAAAAATACATACCCAATCGTTTGTTCCTTTACTGGCCATACACCAGCTTATTACTGTGCAGGTCTTTGTGTTTTATAAAGAAGTAAGAGAAGTATCGTCATTATCGTCATATCGTCAGAATGCAGTATTTTCAAGGCTTTTAGAATGACGATAAAAATTTAATATCGTCATGAATCGTCATAATATCGTCAGTAGTTAAAAATTTTTGTTTTTCTTTGTCATTTATTTTAGCTAATTCAATGTGTTGGGATACTCCAAGTTTAGCAGCTGTTGCTTTACTAATATGAAATAACTATGGAGTTAACAGGACCTAATGGTAACACTGCGAAAGTAAAAACTGGATGGATTGAAGAAAAGGGAACAGGCAAATTCAGATTGATAACATTGTTTGTTGATGAATGATTTGGAGAGTGGTTAGCATGAGAATAAGAGAACTTGATGTTATTAAAACAAAAGATGGACGAGAGGGGACTGTAGTGCATATTTTTGATGTAATTGGATTACCAAAAGCATATGAAGTTGAATTTGATGATGGTGAGTTAGAAACAATCGAGGAAGACAAAATTAGCGAAGTAATTTGGGAAATGCCTGCACATTAACCAACCACCCAACCGAACAGGGTTGAGGTGGTATTTTTATGCCTTCTTATTTATTATCTGCTAGATGAGTATGTTTTATTATTTCTTTCACTTCATCATTTATTTTTTCTGCTATTTGAATTTCTTGTTGAATAGATGGTAAAACAGACGAAATTATTTCGCTTGTTTTATGTCCTCATTTACCACCAAAAAATAAGGCAGGGGGTTGTCCCTGCTGATGGATAAAAGCTGTTTTTATCTGTTGCCTTGCTTATGGACAAGGCTTTTTTCTTTGTTTAAAAGGCTATTTAGGCTTTCCGCTGCAAGCCTCTGCATTTCAGGGGTTACGTGGCTGTAAAGGTCAAGGGTTATTGTTATGCTACTGTGGCCTAAACGTTCCTGCACAATCTTGGCTGGTATCCCCCTCTTTAAAAGTAGGGTAGCATGTGTATGTCTTAAATCATGTAGCCTAACTTGTGGCAGTCCAGCTTTTTTAAGTAGTCTTTGAAAATGCTTTGTGAATTCCCTTGGGTCAAGTGGTGTTCCGTCTGGCTTGCAAAATACAAGGTTGTGGTCTTGATAGGCTTCTCCTAATAATAGCTTTTCCTGGGCCTGTAGCTTTCTGTGGGCTTTAAGCTCCCTGATGGCATCATCGGTTAAAACTACTGTTCTTTGTCCGCTCTTGGTCTTGGTAGTCTCTTCAAGGGTTAGGCTGTTTTTCAATATAAGCAACTGCCGTTTAACCACAATGACACCTTGCTCCAAATCTACACAATCCCAGCATAGGCCTAATAATTCGCCACGCCTTAAGCCTGTGGTGGCCGCCACAACATAGGCCGCATACAGTCTATCATCTTTGGCCACGTCAAGGAATTTGAGCAGTTCCTCTTCTGTTAAGGGCCTCATCTGTTTGTTCTTTACCGCTGGTGGGCTTGTGGCCTCTGCTGGGTTTCTGGGTAATAAGCCTTCTTTTACTGCTTGCTTTAGGGCCTGATGGATGATGGTGTGGCAATAGTGTACCATCCTTGTTGATAGGCCACCTTTTCCGTCAGCTCTGCCATTTTCCAGCTTTTCGTTATAGAAAGCCTGTAGCATGTGGGGTTGTAGCTTGGCCAATGGTATACCACCTAATGCTGGTTTGATGTGTATATCGACAATCGCCTTGTAACTTTCGTATGTGGTGGGCTTTAGCTGGCCCTTTTTGTACTCCTCAAGCCATTTGTCCAGCCATTCGCCAAATGTGGCCTTTGAAGGTTCTATAAAGGTTCCTGTGCGCAATTCCTGTATAATTTCAGTCAGCTTCCCGATAACTTCCTGTCTTGTCTTGCCGTAAAAACTCTTTCGCTTTGGCTTGCCTGTTTGGGGGTCATAGCCAACGGTTACTTGTGCTACCCACAGCCCATCTGAACGCTTGTATATTGTTCCCTCTCCGTTCCCCCGCTTTTTTGACATTTCCCCTGCCTCCTTTTTTATTTTAGTTTTGTTTAATTTGGTATGTTTGCTTATATTTTAGTACAATTTTGTATGCCTGTCAACCAACTTTTAAAATATTGTTATCCTTCGGTATTTGTGCTAAACTATAAGCAAAGATACATGAGGAGGAAATTCTATGGAAAAACTCTACACTCCAGAAGAATTGGCCGAATTGCTTAAAGTTTCTCGTGAGACTGTTTATAACTGGCTTCGCTCTGGCAAGTTAAAGGGTATAAAGGTAGTTAATTTTTGGCGCATTCCTGAAAGTGAATTAAACCGCCTTCTTGGCCTTGATGGCAACAAGCAGGATAAAGAGGAATAATCTTTGGCATCCCCTGGCTAGGATGTTCCCCCTTAAGGCCAGGGGTGCCTTTTTATGGCCATTACCTGAAAGTGAGTATTGCCGTCAAGATTACCTGTACCAGTACCAACAAATAAGTTATCTGCATTAGCCTGTTTTGTTTTAGTTCCCGCCACATCAGCTTTATGTATTTCATTTTTTCGATAACCTCCCTTCCACAAGATAGTATATCCTGTGTCATCCTTCAAAGCCGCCTGTATCAAGCCTTGCAGGGGCTGGTAATGCAATTTTAATGCAATTATTGAATTACTACGGTATTGCTCTTCTTAAGATGTTTTGTCTTTATCTGTGGCTTTGGTGTGGTCTGCCTTATAGGGCAATCCGGATTACATCCCTCCAGGGGTGAAAGATAAATCCCTTTTTTCCATAAACATATCTCCCTGGTGCCATACAAACACATAAAACTTTCTTTTGGGTCTTTCTTGGCCATTATTTTCCCTCCTTTTATAACCTCCGAATCCTGGGAATTGGGTGTCTAAATTCGGCATACCAGCAAGCCAAAGCCGTGGCAAGTACAAGGTCGTCGTGTACTCCTTCACGCCATGCCTCATAGCTATCATGGGCTGTTTTTATGTCAATCTTCACCTTGAAGTTTAACAGTTCCTCCACAAGGATGGATGATAGCTTAAGCTCTTTGGCCACCTTTATCCTGCCTTCCTGGAAGAGTACCTGAAGATTGGTTACCAAATCCCTCTTTGGTACGTGGTAGCCATCATCATCCTTGTTCACGGTATTGCCTCCTGTGATGGTGATAGCCACCAACGGATTTAAGCCTGCTCGTTTAAGCATATCCACAACGGGGCTTCCTACGCCTGTTTTATCAACCACCAATGTGGTCTTGCCTTTTAGCTGTGGGCTGGTGAAAATGGTCTTCACTCGCTCCACAATGTCGGGGTAGGGTGTGCCCAATGGTGGTCTTTCAATGTGTCTTACATGGTATTCCGCTGGCTTTGGTTCATACATATATTCCTTTTTCTCCACCACAACAATGGCCGTGTAGTCTTGAGCCTGGCCTAAATCAAGGCCGATAATAAACATCATTCACCACCTCCAAACAAGGGTTCTATATCATCGTTTAAGGCCGTTACAACCTGGTCATAGGTGAAGACGCTGTCTTCCGTCTCCACAAACTCGCATAGGTACTCCTGCTTAAACCACCAATCCCCCATGCTTCTACGTTCCTCTTCAAGGAATTCATGGCTTATCCTTGGGCAATCATAGGCCGTTATCTTAATTCGCTCCCATGTATCGCCGCCTTCCGTCCATTCCTTGAAGAAGTGTCCCCTCTTGCCAAAGGGGGTGCTCATCAGTATCAGCCTACCACCGCTAACCGCTAACATGGGCCTAACTGCAAAATATAGGTCGTCTGGTACTCTGGCCGCCTCGTCCTCGATGATTAGGGCCGCTCCTGAAAAACCTCTTATCGTGCCTTCACTTCCTGGCAAAGATACAATCCTGCTTTTGTTCTTCATGGTCAATGATAGCTTGTTATCCTCCACAAGCTCGGGTTGCTGTTCTGATGGCAATGCCTTAAATAAATCCTGTACCTTCCTGAAAAGCTCGCTTGACTGCCTTAAGGATGGACTAACTAAAAGGATTAGGCTTTTGGGGTAGAATAAAGCTCTGTGCAGGGCCAGTATTGCCGCTGTGGTGCTTTTGCCGCTTTGCCTACTGCAATTAAGCAACAACCTTTTACCGCTCCACCTTAAGGCCTGTTCCTGCCATGGGTCTGGGTTGAATTTTAGGGCCTCTTTGGCGAATATTACTGGGTCTAATGCCTGGGCCAAATCACTCATCAGCATTGATTTTCTGCCTCCTTAAGGGCCTGTGCTAGCCTTAAACGTGCTTCTGGATAAGGTTCCAATGTCTTTAGGATAAGCGTTCTCAACTCTATCCATTGAGGATTAACCAGTATATTTATTGTGGTACCTTCCTGTAGTTCGCCTTGTAACCTGGCCAGCAACTCTAAACATCCCCTTGCTTCCCTGATACCTTGCAGGGCTGTTTTAAGGTCGCCTGCTTGTTCTGCTTTGGTAAGTATGCTTAAAGCTCTATCTCTTAACTCCACAACCTGGTCAAGCAGGGTATCAGCTTTTGCCACCTCCTGGGCCTCCTGTGCCTTAACCATTGTGGTGGGTATATGGCTTTTATGCCTGTAAAGGGCATGATAATTGACGTTGTACTGTTCCGCAATTTTTGCGATATTTTGCGTTTCAAGCAATAACCTGTTTATTTCATCAACTTGTGGGTGTTCGCATATCGTGCATTTCCTGGGCATTAATCCACCTCCCCAAATACTGCGTTGTACGCCTTCTTTTCGTATTCCATGGCATCATTTTCTGCTGCTTCCCGTTCCTGGGGGGTAAATGGTGGGCGATAATGTTTTAACTGCCACAAATGCCTGGCCTCATGTGCCACCGTTAGGGCCGCCTCTTTTGGGGTAAGGTTTGCGTATATCCAAATTACATTTTGGTGAAAACTTTTAGTGAATCCTGAAATGGACTCTGTTTCGAATGATGTAGGCTCAACGCCAGCAATATCCGATAGTAGTTTATCTATTTTCCCAAATAGGGGGTCGTCTTCTATAATCCACCTAATTTCCATCTGTGGTAAGTTTAAATCCTCTTTCACGTATTCAAGCATAGTGTGGGCCGCCAGGTAAACATGTAGGTTCACCTGGCTGGCCTCTATTTCTCTGTACCATTTCTTAGTCTGTGTAGCCATAGCGTTCAAGCTCCTTCAGCCATAGTGAATATTTTGTATCCAGGAATGTGCCGCCGCTGTTTGGGGCTAACCTGAAAAATTTTTGATGGGTTAACTCTTGCCAGCTTAATGCTGGTAACATGCCTGGTAAGCCGCCGAATTCACCTCCTCGCCTGCTCACTAAAAGCCATTGCTCTTCAATTTGTTTGGCCTCTTCGTTTACTTTTACTGCCTCTGCAAGAAGGCTGGCCAGCTTCTTAATGGCCTTTTTATGCTCGTTCCTCAAGCTTTCCGCAACTGCTTCCCTGGCTTCTCTGTCCTTTTGCTTTACGATGTCAGCCTTAACTTTGAGTTCCATCTTTGCTCTATCAAGTGCCGCCTCCAGCTCTTTAACGGTTTTTGTCAGCTTATCAGCTCTTTTCTTTGCCTCTTCAGCTTTTGTTTTTTCAACTTCTCCCAATTCAACCAGTACTGCCATTCTTAACGCCTCTTGTTCAACTTCCTGCATTAAGGGTTTAGCTTTCTGTAATTCACTCTGCATTTTTTGAATTTTAGCCTTTGTTTCCTCATAAGCTTCTCTGGCCTTTTTAAGGGGTTCATACTCGTTAATATCAAAGGTAGCATTTTTCTTGCCTATCATTTGTCATCCCTCCCTTTTTGTAATTCTGTTTGTAGTCTCTCCAAGGTAGTAAGCCACTTTTGGATTTGTTTTTTCAGCTGTTCCTTTTCTTCCTCTGCTTTTGCTGCTTGTTTCCTCAAGCTTAAATTAACATGCCTTAAAAACTCATTAGGATACACAACAATCATCCTCCCATTGCATTATTTTTGCAGTATCCCCTTTAAAAGGGGCTTATCGGCTGATTTTGGAGTCATCCGCAAGAACGATGAATTGGTGGGGCCCGCATATGCTTCACCTCCTAAAACGGAAATGTTCCATCATCTTCAATTTCTATAAAGTCAGCGAAAATATCGTCATCATCGTCATTATCCTCAGAATGCAGTGTTTTCAAAGGTTCCGGGCATGACGATATTTTTTGTTTATCGTCAGGTATCGTCAGGTTATCGTCATCCCTGAAAGCCGCTTCATTGCTGGGTTCCTGACGATATGACGATATTGACGATATTTTTTCTCTCTTTCGCAAAGTAATTGTTCGTTGTGCCTCTGTTCTGCTGCTGTCCACCAATATCCCGTAATCAGCCAACGCCGATTTAATCCTGTTCAGTTTCCGGGCTAGAGTATTAGGTCGCTTCGGCCACGTTTTGTCCTTTTCATTCACGCTGGGTAGTTCATTCAGGGCCTCTAATAACTCGCTAGCCGTTCCCTGCCACTCATCCTTATCAGCCATAAATTCAACGATAGCATTGCCAACAATGTCGCTAACAATGGCTTCTTCAACAGCCTGGGCTATATTCCGCCAATATGCTGCCATGAATTTTTGGCCACTGCCTGGTTCGATGGCCTCCCAAATAGCATATCCCCACATCGCGAAATCTGCCATCCTTGGCAGGGCTGGTAACTTTACATTTGAGTATATTGCCATAGCTTTTGATAGGGTATCAAATATGGCTCCCAGGATATAAGGCCTGTCCTGCTCAAACTCCTGCCAAAATTCGAATTCTGTTTTGCGCTTGCTTTCGTCAATTCGCTCCAGCCTGAAGAGTAGGCTCCTGTCAAGCAAATCATCCCTTGACGCCACCAAGTTAATTCCGTTAAGCATAGGGCAACGCCTAAAAGAGAGAATTACCTCTTCCATGTCAGTATAAAGCTCTCTTTTTGAAATACCACCACCAGTCGCCGCCTGGCAAAGCATATCTGACTGCCATGCACTCAAGCCGTCAAGGTTATCAAAACATGGCGCATAATTTGTCGTTAGCAAGAGGGCCAGCTCATTCTTGTCGTTTGGCAGGGCTATGGTATCCCTTACAGCAGGGTCAACTAATTTGCGGATAACTCGCTGTGCTGTGGTTTTTGCTGCGCCTTTATCCCCATAAAAGACTGGAATAGCATGTGGTATGTCTGGGATAAACATCTGGACGATAGCCGCTATAAGTAAAGTCCAATCTTCCTCGTCATGCAAATTGATATATTTCTTTAGCATCTCCAAGGTTCCATCATGCTGGGGTAGTACCTGGGGGGCCGTGTTCTTGTACCGCCTGAAAAGGATGGGGGGTACATCAACCACTTCCCAGCCTTCTGGAGTGATTTTCACCGCTCTCCATGCCTTATCTGCCAAATCATACCAGAAAGCTCCGCCGTGTTCTGCCACACGCAAGTTAAGATTTATTTGTGGGCCATCAAACATGGCCTTGGCCTCGATAACATTTAGGGCCTGCCTGATAGCCTCATTGTTTGGTGCTTTGCCTTCGTTCTCAAAGAATCGCCTGACAAGGTACTGCTTGAAAAACTTACTCCTCAAAGGCCAAACCTCTCTATGGCCGTTAATGGGTAATACTGCATAGCCATCTTTCAACTCATCGTGGAATAGTAAGGCCTCACTCAAAGCAATCTGTATAAGCTTGTCGGCCTGGCTGGACTTTTTGTTTTCTTGCTCGTCAGTATCATCATTTTGTGGTATAATATTAGCAAGGAAATCCGCTTTCAGCGCCCTAATTGCTTTTAAAACCTCTGCTCTGGTATCCATTTTGCCACCTCCTTTACGACATAGAGTTTCTCCTGGGGTGTACCTTCAAGCAGAAGGTCCAACCAGTATCCAACAAGTGTATGGTTATGGTAAGCTTCTGCTATTACATCCTGCTCAAGGTCTTCAGGAATTTTGGCTTTCAGCTGCCCGTACAGGTGGTATAAGTCGGATAAGAAATTAAATGTTTTGTCGATAATTCCTAGGTACGATTGATAAAGTCTCTCCTCGTGGATGTGCTTCTCTTGGGCCTGTGTGGTGGCCTTTTTCTTTTTCCTGTGAGTCCTAGTTTTGATGGATATGCCAAAATCCTCGGCCAATTTTTGGGCCGCCTCCAAGGGTTGAAGATAGAAATATTCAGCCACAAAATCTACCACATCCCCATGCCACCCGCAGCCAAAGCAGTGGAGCTTCTCATCCACCAACATGGACGGGTGGCGTTCATTGTGAAAAGGGCATAGGAGCCAGTAACGTCCGCCCTTTCGTATGGGGTGAAGGCCGTATCTTTTCAGGGCTTCAAGTGGAGTAACCTCCTTTTTTACCACTTCGAAAATGTCCTGCATTTAATCTTCCTCCTTTTTCCATGCCTGTAACTCCAGCCATCTCTCAAACGCCTGTTTTGGTACTACAATCCGCTTACCAATCCGAATAGCAGGAAAATCCTTTTGTTTTGCCAGCTCATAGGCTCTGGGAACATTGATGTTTAAAAGTTTCGCAATTTCTCTTACATTGTAAACAGCTCTGTTCTCCACGCTTTCATCCTCCTTTTTGCTCTTGTTTAATTTAGTTTTTTCTGTTATAATCTTAATGTATCAATATCCATGTAGGAAGGTAATGAAACATGAATAAAAAATTTCGCTCCGAAGAAGACGTTAGGGCTTTCCTTGAAAAAAAAGAAAAAGCACCAATCCCCGATATTATATGGGACAAATTAGTGGAAAAGGGCTATGTTCAAGAAGTGCTGGATGGCTACGATGATGCTATGTCTTACCTTATAAAGGAATATAAAAGCCTCAAAGAAGTCCATGATACAGGGGCCAAAAGTGGGGTAAGGGTATATGATGCCAGCAAGCTGTTTATCCCCAAAGAAACACCTTCTTTTACCGAAGAGGATTTGATATACTCAAAGGTTATTGCCTATGAGATTGGGAATTTGCCTTTTCTGAAGGATTTTCGTCGCAAATACCTAAACAATCAGCTTATACCCATCGAAAAAATAGATGAATGGATAAAAGAGATGGCCAAAAAGGATGGCCAGTCAACAATAAATGCCAAAAGGAAAATCAGCAAAATTGAAATAAAAAGTAATGGCGAAATAGTACATTGTTTCGATGAGAATAGCCGCTGGCAGTTTGAAGGGCCTGTCTTGCTTCAATATCCCTCAAGCTCTGGGTGGACCGAATACGTCCCCATCAATATGGAAGGTGTCCTTGGCTGCTTAAAAACCGTTGCCGAAAGGCTGATAAAACACTACTGCCCAATGTGGCAGGAAGGGCAAGCAGTAGCCTTTATCCTTACAGGATTAGTCCCCTTAATCCCCAAAATAAGAAGTACTGTAACTTTAAACTCTATGGGCATATGCTTTATAACGCTGAAATTCGATGCAAGGTTAACGCCTCAAGAATTGGCCAAACAATACGGCAAACTCCGCAAAAAAATACTGGGTTCAAAGATAGTAAAACCTTTAAGCAAAAAACATTTAAAGTTAGCTGAATTCGTGGTGGACAACAAAAAAGAAGGTATTACATGGGAAAAACTAATGCATTTGTGGAATGAAAAATATCCAGAATGGGCATACAAAAATTATAGGCTTTTTTATCGTGATGGGAATGCCGCAATTAAAAGAATAATGGCAGGCAAAATCGATTATGAAAGCTTCTTCGCTAACATGACCATATCCCAGTAACCTGGCAACTTGAAAGTTTTGGTATTGCTGTTCCTTTTCTTCTTCTTTATATGGCATTCACATTATCCC
This sequence comes from Thermoanaerobacter sp. CM-CNRG TB177, assembly GCF_018588165.1. Lineage (NCBI taxonomy): Bacteria > Bacillati > Bacillota > Clostridia > Thermoanaerobacterales > Thermoanaerobacteraceae > Thermoanaerobacter > Thermoanaerobacter sp. CM-CNRG TB177. The sequence continues at coordinate 22,689 of NZ_JAFCAC010000055.1, read as the reverse complement.
CTTAAAGTGCAGGATATCCTTTGGACGCTTGCTGATTTTCCCTTTAGAGGTAGGTGGGATGGTAGTGGAGTTGTTAAAGGATTATTATTGGATTTTGCAGAATACTAAAAAGTACAAGGAGATGTTATCACGGTTAGAAGCAGACGCTAAAAAATACAAGCAACAAGGCTTATTGGAAGAGATAGAGGAACTGCAAAACCTCTATAAGGCAAAAATACAGGAAAACCTTGAGAAACAAAAGAAAATAGAACAGGCTATTGAACACCTACAGGGTGTAGAAAAGCAAATTATACTTTTACGATACAAAGAAAATAAAACATGGGAAGAAATAAGCTGTGAAATGAATTACAGCTATTCACAAGTGCATAGGATACACAGAAAAGCATTAAAAAAGCTTGAAGAGAGGTTAAATCAAAAGCACAGATAAAGCGAAATGACGATACCACATCCTAGCAAAAAGCTGGCCAATGACGATAAATGACGATATCATGACGATAAAAAATCAATATAGTCATGCCTGAAGGGCTTGATTTTGCTGGGTTCTGACTGACGATATTTTTCCTACTTCTTTATATGGCGTCCACAATCAAGATGAACGGAATACAATTCCGCTCACCAGCATAGGGGGTAATCCTGCAATGCATGGATGTATTACATTTATCCTCAAACAACAACTGGAAAAATTTCGGAAATGGAAAGTGCTCAAATTGAGCTCTTTCCAAATACAGATAATGGAAAAACAACAAATAAAATGTCTGAAATAACTGTGGTTTTAATGCATTAGTAATGCAATAGTAATGCAATTAGGATAAAAAATCCCCAAAAAAGAGTGAATGAAATGGCAAAATATGTAAGATGAAACGCCTTAAAAGCCTGAAAAATCAAGGTTTTTTAAACTAGAAAAAATGGGATTGAAAGAAGAATATATGACTTAGGATCTGGTGGGGTTTCCCGTGGGGGTTCAAGTCCCTTTGCCCGCACCAGTAAAAATTTCGAGGAATAATATATTTTTGAAAGAAATAATGCAGTAAGCATTATTTTTTTTGTATAAAATTTACAATAACTTGTGTTTGATTCACCGTTTTTTTATGTTATAATATTATAAGTTTAGAAGACCTTATACCAAAGAAAGAGAATAGGAGGATTTATTTAATGGGTGTGAGTCTTAAAAAATTAGAGAAAAGTGTTGCCACGATTGAACTTACAATTCCAAGTGAAAAATTTGAAGAGGGATTAAATTTTGCTTTTAAGAAAAACGCATCTAAATTTAATGTACCTGGTTTTAGAAGAGGAAAGGCTCCGAGAGTAATCGTAGAAAGATATTATGGCGAAGGAGTCCTTTATGAAGATGCTGTAGAATATGTTTTTGATGAGGCGTATAATGAGGCTCTTAAAACGTTTAATTTGCAACCTGTTGATTACCCACATATCCATATTTTACAAATTGGTAAAGGGAAAGATTTAATTTTAGAGGCAACAGTGCCTGTAATGCCTGAAGTAGAGTTAGGCGAATATAAAGGCATAGAAATTGAAAAAATAGAGTATGATGTGTACGACGGGGATGTAGAATACGAATTAGAAAAATTAAGACAGCAAAATGCGAGGATTGTGCCTGTAGAAGGAAGACCGGCTGAGAGAGGAGATATTGCTGTAATAGACTTTGAAGGATTTATTGATGACAAGCCTTTTGAAGGCGGTAAAGCCGAAAATTACCAATTAGAATTAGGTAGTAATACTTTTATTCCAGGGTTTGAAGACCAAATAATAGGACACAATGTAAATGAGAATTTTAATGTAAATGTTACTTTCCCTGAAGATTATAGAGTGGAAGAATTAAGAGGCAAATCTGCCGCTTTTAAAGTTACCCTCAAGGCGTTAAATAAAAAAGAATTACCTGAGTTAGACGATGAATTTGCAAAAGATGTAAGCGAATTTGAAACAATAGATGAATTAAAAGCTGATATAAGGAAAAAATTAGAAGAAAGAAATAGGCAACAAGCAGAAAATGAAATGAAAGAGAAAGCAGTAATGAAAGTTGTAGAAAACGCAAAAGTTGATATACCAGATGTTATGGTGGAAAGACAGATAGACGCTTCTTTGAGGGAGTTAGATTACAATTTGAGATATCAGGGATTAGATTTAGACAGGTATTTATCAATTACAGGGAAGACATTAGAAGATCTAAGAAAAGAAATGTGGGAGGGAGCTCTAAACAGAGTAAAAACTCAGCTTGTCATAGACAAAATAGCTAAAATTGAAAATATTGAAGCTACAGAGGAGGAATTAGAAAATAAATTAAAAGAGATGGCAGCGAATTACAGAATAAATTTGGAAGAATTCAAGAAAAGTCTTACTGAAAGCCAGATAAACAGCATAAAAGAAGATATAGCTTATTATAAGACGATTGACTTTATTTTTAGTCAGTGTAAAATAATAAGTAAAGAGGAGTGATGATTATGAGCCTTGTACCGATTGTTGTAGAGCAGACTAATAGAGGCGAACGTTCCTACGATATATTTTCACGTTTGCTAAAGGACAGGATTGTCTTTTTAGGAGAAGAAATAAATGATACTACAGCAAGTTTGGTTATTGCACAGCTTTTGTTCTTGGAAGCTGAAGACCCTGACAAAGACATCTGGCTTTATATAAATAGCCCAGGAGGTTCAATAACTGCAGGTTTTGCCATTTATGATACTATGCAGTATATAAAGCCGGATGTAGTAACTTTATGTGTCGGAATGGCGGCATCCATGGCTGCATTTTTATTAGCAGCAGGTGCGAAAGGAAAAAGATTTGCACTTCCTAATAGCGAAATAATGATACATCAGCCTTTAGGAGGAATGCATGGTCAAGCCACTGACATTAAGATTCACGCGGAAAGGATATTAAAGTTAAGAGATAAGTTAGATAGAATACTTGCAGAAAATACGGGGCAGCCTATTGAAAAGATAAAGGCGGATACTGAAAGGGACTTCTTCATGGATGCGGAGGATGCAAAAGCTTATGGCATTATAGACGAGGTTCTTATCAGGAATAAAAGATGATGCCCCTAAAGAGGTGAAATTATGGCCAAATATGATAACCAAAAACAACTAAAATGTTCCTTTTGCGGGAAAACACAGGACCAGGTAAAAAGGCTAGTTGCAGGACCTGGTGTGTATATTTGCGATGAGTGTATCGAACTTTGCCAAGAAATCATAAATGAAGAATTTGAAGAAGACATGGATATGGGAATGGGAGAACTTCCCAAGCCAAAAGAAATAAAAGAATTTCTTGACCAATATGTAATTGGGCAGGAAAAAGCTAAAAAAGCTTTAGCTGTTGCTGTTTACAATCATTATAAGAGAATTAACAGCAGGATAAAGCCAGACGATGTAGAACTTCAAAAGAGCAATATTTTACTTTTAGGTCCAACAGGTTCTGGTAAAACCTTATTGGCTCAGACACTGGCAAAACTTCTAAATGTTCCTTTTGCAATAGCTGATGCAACTTCTCTAACTGAAGCTGGGTATGTAGGTGAAGATGTAGAGAATATACTCTTAAAGCTTATACAAGCAGCAGATTATGACATAGAAAAAGCGGAAAAAGGTATAATTTACATTGACGAAATAGATAAAATAGCAAGAAAGTCAGAAAATCCTTCTATTACTCGTGATGTCTCAGGAGAAGGCGTACAGCAGGCCTTATTAAAAATTTTAGAAGGAACCATTGCAAATGTGCCGCCACAAGGTGGGAGAAAACATCCTCACCAAGAGTTTATACAAATTGATACCACTAATATATTGTTTATATGTGGTGGTGCTTTTGAAGGCCTAGAAAAAATAATAGAGTCGAGAATTGGGAAAAAGACTCTGGGATTTGGCTCTGATGTGCAAAGCAGAAAAGAGAAGAATATTGGTGAAATTTTAAGCCATATAATGCCTGAGGACCTTCTAAAATTTGGTATGATACCCGAATTTATAGGAAGGGTTCCTATAGTAGTTACGTTGGATCCTTTGGATAAGGAAGACTTAGTGAGAATATTGACAGAGCCTAAAAATGCTTTAGTAAAGCAATATGAAAAGTTGTTTGAATTAGATGGCGTAAAACTGGAGTTTGACAAAAAAGCTTTAAATCTTATAGCAGATAAGGCATTAGAAAGGAAAACAGGCGCAAGAGGCTTAAGAGCTATTTTAGAAGAGATAATGCTGGACGTAATGTATGAGATACCTTCTAGTGAGAATATAGAAAAATGCATTATTACTGAAGAGACGGTATTAAAGAAAGCTCCACCGACATTGGTTTACTCAGATGCTCAAAAAGCTAAAAAGAAAATAAAAAAGACAGAATCTGTTTCGTAATGAAATTTTTACATTAATCCCCCTTTTCCTTCGCATACTAAAAAAGTGAAGGGAAAGGGGGGTTGGATTATATTGCATAAAAGAGGGTGAAGATATGACAGAAAAAAAGTATATATTACCAATGATTCCTTTAAGAGGATTAACTATTTTTCCGTACATGGTACTACATTTTGATATAGGAAGAGAAAAGTCAATTAGGGCATTAGAAGAAGCTTTTATGAAAAACCAGCTAATATTTGTTACAACACAAAAGGAAGTGGAGGTGGAAGACCCGACTGTTGACGACGTTTACAAAGTTGGAACTATTACAAAAGTTAAGCAAATGTTAAAACTGCCAGGAGAACTTATAAGGGTTTTGGTAGAAGGGATAAGTCGTGCTGAAATTCAACAAATAACAAGAGATGATGATTTTTTTGAAGTGGAAGTGATAGAAAAGGAAGAGCAAAAAGAAATTGAGAAAACGCCAGAGCTTGAGGCTTTAATGAGAAGCGTTACTTCAGCTTTTAAAGAATATGTAAATATGACTTCGGGACTGCCTATAGAGAGTTTGTATAGTGTATTAAATATAGAAGAACCTGGAAGACTAGCAGACATGATTGCTGCTCATATATCTTTAAATACGAATCAAAGTCAACAGCTTTTGGAATGCTTTGATGTAAATAAAAGATTAGAAACTCTTTTAGAATTTTTGATGAAAGAATTAGAAATATTAAGCATTGAAAAAGAAATAAATGCAAAAGTTAGAAGTCGAATTGATAAATTGCAGAAAGAATATTATTTAAGAGAACAATTAAAAGCTATAAAAGCTGAATTAGGAGAGACAGATGAGATTGATCAAGAAGTTGAGGAGTATGAAAAGAAAATAGAGGAAAAAGATTTACCCGAAGAGGTTAGAAAAAAGGCGAAAGAGGAATTAAAACGCCTTTCCAAGATGGCGCCTGGTTCGGCAGAAGCTTCTGTGGTGAGAACATATTTAGATTGGATATTGGATTTGCCTTGGAATTATGAAACAGAAGATATTTTAGATTTGAAAAGGGCACAGAAAATATTGGATGAAGACCATTATGGATTGAAGAAAGTAAAAGAGAGGATAATAGAGTTTTTAGCAGTTAGAAGTTTTTACAACAAAATTAAAAGTCCAATTTTATGCCTTGTAGGTCCTCCAGGTGTGGGTAAGACTTCATTAGGTAGGTCTATTGCCAGAGCAATGAACAGAAAATTTGTTAGATTATCTCTTGGTGGGGTAAGAGATGAGGCAGAAATAAGGGGACACAGGCGTACTTATGTAGGAGCTATACCAGGGGGTATTATAAATTCCATAAAAATAGCTGGGTCAAAAAATCCGGTGTTTTTGTTGGATGAAATAGACAAAATGAGTTCAGATTTTAGAGGTGACCCTGCCTCTGCAATGCTTGAAGTCCTTGATCCAGAACAAAACTCCACTTTTAGAGACCATTATCTTGATTTACCTTTTGACCTTTCAAAGGTCCTGTTTATAACAACAGCTAACACTACAGATACTATACCTGCACCTCTTTTAGATAGAATGGAAATTATATATGTTTCTGGATACACTGAAGAAGAAAAACTTCACATTGCAAAAGACTATTTAATACCTAGAATTTTAAAAGAACATGGGGTGCCAGATAACAAGATAATAATCCAAGAATCTGCTATTTACGGAATAATTTCGGAATATACTCGTGAAGCAGGAGTAAGAGGTTTAGAAAAAAATCTATCACAAATTGTAAGAAAGGCTATAAAGAAGATAGTGGAAGAAAACGCACAAGTAATAAAAGTTGGAAAAAGAAATTTACAGTCTTACTTAGGCAAACCTATTTACCGTACTGACAAAGCGAACCAAAAAGACGAAATAGGGATAGTTTTTGGACTTGCATGGACAAGGGTAGGAGGAGAAATTTTAACTGTAGAAGCCTCTATAATGCCAGGAAGCGGAAAACTCAATCTTACTGGACAATTAGGAGATGTAATGAAAGAATCTGCCCAAGCTGGTCTTAGTTACATAAGGGCAAATGCCAATAAACTAAATATAGATAAAGATTTTTACAAAAATGTTGATATACATATACACGTACCTGAAGGTGCAATTCCAAAAGATGGTCCTTCAGCAGGAATAACTATGGTGACAGCTATGGTTTCCGCTCTTAAAAAAGTTCCTGTGAGGAAAGATGTAGCGATGACAGGAGAAATAACTTTGACGGGCAAAATCCTTCCAATTGGGGGAGTAAAAGAAAAAGTTTTAGCAGCCAATAGAGCAGGGATAACAAAAGTAATACTTCCTCAGGAAAATAAAAGGGATTTAGATGAGATTCCTCAAAGTGTAAAGCGAAAATTGGAATTCAAGTTTGTGGAAAGGATTGATGAGGTCCTCGACTTTGCATTGGTTAAGGAGGGCTGTTATGAAAATTAAAACTGTGGAATTTACCAGATCTGCTTTTAATGAGGAGCAGTATCCAAAAGACGATCTTCCCCAAATAGTAATTGCTGGGAGGTCAAACGTGGGCAAATCTACATTGATAAATACAGTACTAAATAGAAAAAATCTTGCAAAAACAAGTTCAAGACCTGGCAAAACTCGAGGTATAAACTTTTATTTGATAAACAACAAATTTTATTTAGTAGATTTGCCTGGATATGGCTATGCAAAAGTTTCAAAAGAAATGAAAAAACAATGGGCGCATAATATAGAAACTTTTCTCAACACCTCTCGCAATTTACGACATGGATTACTTTTAATAGACATACGAAGAGTTCCAACTGAAGACGATTTATTAATGATAAATTGGTTTAAATATAAAAATTTACCTTTTACTGTAGTACTAACTAAAGCGGATAAAGTAAGCAAATCACAAGCCCAAAAAGCGGTGAAAGATGTTTGTAAAATTTTTAACATTAATCGAGAAGAGGTTGTAATATTTTCTGCGTTAGAAAAGATTGGAGTATCACAAGTGTTATCAATTTTTGAAAAGAATGTGTAAAAATGAGATTTTGAGCGATTTTGCGAGAAATTTAATTGACGAGAAGAATAATTATTTAAAATTTTGACAAATTAGTTACAGATAGTGTATTTTAAATGTTATAAACAATTTGTATTAAAAATTTATAAGAGGTATAATTTATGGGTGAAATTCTGTTGATAGTTAAAATATTGACAGAAAATATTTTGATATGCGAAATATTTTGTATCAGAAATTTTTGGGTTGAAGATTTTACATTACGGGTTTATAATTATATGTGTTGGGGGGTTAAGAAAAAGGAGGCGAATTAAGTGCAAATACAATCACCGGTAGTGTTTACAATACCTCTATTTGGCGGCATACCTGTTACAATGACAGTAGTAGTTGAGTGGATTATAATGGCTGTATTGATTGTTGCTACTTCTGCAGTTACAAAAGGATGGAAACTAGTGCCTGAAGGTACACAGAATATGGTAGAGCTTATAATAGAGGGATTTAATAAATTTGTAAAGAATTCTTTAGGGGACTATTGGAAAGATTATACTCCTTATTTAGGAACTGTAGCAGCTTTTTTGATTTTGGCCAACACTATAAGCATTTTTGGATTAGCACCTCCTACTAAAGATATAAGTGCGACTTCTGCTCTTGCCCTTATGTCAATTGTTACTGTTGTTATAGCTTCCATAAGAGCAAGAGGAGTTAAAGGGTATGCAAAATACTTTTTTAAGTCTCCAATAAATTTTTTTATTAATGTTTTAGATTTATTTACAAGACCTTTGTCACTGGCAGCCCGACTCTTTGGCAATATATTTGCAGCTGTTACAATAATGGGACTTATAGAAAGAGCCGTCCCAATAGTACTTCCTGCGGTATTTAGCATATACTTTGACCTTTTTGATGGTCTTTTACAAATGCTGGTGTTTGTGTTTTTGACAATGCTGTATATTCAAGAAGCGATAGAAGAATGAATGACAAACTTAATAATAAACGACAAAGAATTAAAAATTATAATAAATTAATAATGAAAAGGAGATGATTTAAATGGATTTGACAGTTATTGGCGCAGGTATTGCTGCATTAACAGGTATAGGAGCAGGTATTGGTATAGGTATTGCTACAGGGAAGGCAGTAGAGGCTGTGGCAAGGCAACCCGAAGCAGGTGGGAGGATTATGCAGCTTCTTTTATTAGGTGGTGCTCTTGCTGAGGCAACAGCTATTTATGGCTTACTGGTAGCATTCCTCATAATAATATTAAAGCCATAAGCTCAAAAGAGATTTCCTGATGAAAGAAGGGAAAAAAGTTGGGCTTTTTTAACATTTGGACTTTCATTTTTACAATAATCAACATACTTGTTCTCTACTATATACTAAAAAGGCTCTTATTTAAACCTGTTACGCAATTTCTTGAAGATAGAGAAAACAAGATTAAGTCTTCTTTGGAAGAAGCAGAAAGAGAAAAACAGGAGGCTTACAATTTAAAAGCAAAATATGAGGAAATATTGCAAAATGCAGACAATGAGAAAAAAGCCATTATTGAAAGGGCGCAAAAATTTGCGGAAGAAAGAGCAAACAAAATAATAGATGATGCTAACAAAGAAGCTAAGGCTATAATAGAGAGAGCTAAGGAAGAAGCGAGTTTGGAAAAGGTTAAAGCAATGCACGATTTAAGAGAAGAATTATCTCAACTGGTCATTGATGCCGCTTCTCGTGTGCTGGAGAAAAAGATTCCAATTAATGATGAAGACATCATAGAGGAAGTAATCGAGGAGGCTGGGGCATCATGGCACAAGTGATTGCTAAGCGGTATGCTTATGCCCTTTTTAATGTAGCAAAAGAGCAAAATAAATTGAAGGAATATCGCGACGAGTTAATGAAAGTAATGGAAATCTTGCAAATTGACAAGGTAAAACAAATTTTTAATAATAAAAGCATTGATAAAACCAAAAAGATAAAATTTGTAGAACAAATTTTGAAAGATTTTGATAGAGAAATAGTAAATTTTATAAAAGTCATAATATCAAAACAAAGAGAAAACATGATTGGGGAAATTATAGATCAATTTACGAGTTTGTATAAAGATTATTTTAATATAGTGGATGTAAAAGTTATTTCCGCCCATCCACTGAGTAAGGACGTATTGCAAAGGCTTAAAGAAAGATTAGAAAAAAAGCTGTCAAAAAGCGTAAACATAGAGCCATTAGTCGATAAAAATATATTAGGTGGCTTAAAACTCATCATTGGAAACACTGTAATTGATGGTTCGATAAAAGCAAGGCTTAATGCACTTCTTAAAAATATTAAACAAGCAGTGTAAACTCAGTTTAAGAAGGTGAAAATATGGCCATAAAACCCGAAGAAATAAGTTCAGTTATAGAAGAAAAAATAAAAAATTTTGATTTCAACATTGAAACACGAGAAATTGGTCATGTTATTCAGTCAGGAGATGGAATTGCCAAAATTTATGGCCTTGACAATGCTATGTTGGGAGAAATGGTGGAGTTTGAAAGCGGAGTCGTGGGAATGGTCTTAAATCTTGAAGAAGACACAGTTGGTGCTGTAGTCATTGGAGACCCTGAAAAAGTTAAAGAAGGGGATACAGTAAAAAGAACAGGAAAAATCATGGAAGTGCCTGTTGGGAAAGAAATGCTAGGAAGAGTAGTAAATCCTCTAGGGCAACCCATTGATGGCAAAGGGCCAATAAACTATGAGGCAGAACGCCCTATTGAATATCCAGCTCCACCGATCATCAAGAGGAAATCTGTTGATACACCTTTACAGACAGGCATTTTGGCCATAGATTCCATGATTCCAATAGGAAGAGGGCAGAGGGAGTTAATAATAGGAGATAGACAGACAGGCAAAACTGCAATAGCCATAGATACTATAATAAATCAAAAGGACAAAGGTGTATATTGTATATACGTTGCTATAGGACAAAAAGCCTCAACTATTGCAGGGATTGTAGATATGCTTCAAAAACACGGCGCTATGGAATATACAACAGTTGTTGCCTCAACTGCCAGTGACTCAGCTGCGCTTCAGTATATTGCACCTTACGCAGGATGTGCCATAGGAGAACATTTTATGTACCAGGGTAAAGATGTATTAGTAGTTTATGATGACTTGTCCAAACACGCAATAGCTTATAGAACTATATCCTTGCTTTTGAGAAGGCCACCGGGAAGGGAAGCATACCCTGGTGATGTGTTCTACCTTCACTCAAGGCTTCTTGAACGCTCTGCGAGACTTGCAGATGAATACGGCGGAGGTTCTTTGACTGCTCTTCCCATTGTTGAGACGTTGGCAGGGGATATATCGGCATATATTCCAACAAATGTAATTTCGATTACGGATGGACAGATATATCTTGAATCAGAGCTTTTCCATGCAGGGATACGGCCAGCTATAAACGTGGGATTATCTGTATCCCGAGTAGGCGGTGCTGCACAAATAAAGGCGATGAAAAAAGTGGCAGGCCATTTAAGGCTAGAACTTTCTCAGTATAGAGAATTACAGGTTTTTGCTCGTTTTGGTTCTGACTTGGACCAAGCGACCCTTGACGTTTTAAGACAAGGGGAAAGGATAATTGAAATCACAAAACAACCTCAATATCAGCCAATGCCGGTCGAAGATCAAGTAATTGCCATATATACTGTGATGAATAGATATGTAACTGATATTGAGGTAGAAGAAGTGAGACCTTTTGTAAAAGGACTTTTAGAATTTTTAGATATAAATTATCCCGAAATAAAACAGTCAATAAGGGAAACAAAAGATTTAACCTCTGAGACAGAGGAAAAGTTAAAAGCTGCAATTTTGGAATACAAACAAAAGTACGCCCCAAAGGGTGATAGCTGATGGGAAAAAGAGATATAGCCTTACGTATCAAAAGCGTCAAAGAGACCAGAAAGATTACAAGAGCTATGTATTTGATATCAGCTTCAAAGTTTCAAAAGGCAAAAGTCATGTTAGACAATGTAAGACCTTATTATCATAAGGTTTTGCTTACTATGAGGGATATATTGCTTCACACCGGGGAAGTTACTTCTCGGTATCTTGAGAAAAAAGAGCAAGACAAAAAGGATAAGAGAAAATCTCTGATAGTCATAACAGGAGATAAAGGCCTCTGCGGCACTTACAATCACAATGTCATAAAAACAGCCCAAGAAATAATTGACAGGGAAAAGGTAGACTCAATTGTTGTAATAGGTGAAGTGGGGCGACACTACTTTGTGAAAAAAGGATACAATGTAGACATAGAATTTCTATATACTGCTCAAAATCCAACAACAGCTGCAGCAGGGGAAATAACAGATTTCATACTAAATGCATATGATAAAGGACTGGTGGACGAAATATCTATTGTCTATACTGAAATGCAAGGACTTGTGCAAAAGGTAAGAGCCTTGAGGCTTTTACCTTTGGATATTGATAATTTTATGGAATTAGCTAAGGAAGGGAAACCTGAAAAGAAGGAAGTAGTAATTGATAGTGACATGGTATACGAACCTTCTGCTGCAGAAGTCTTTAACGTACTTGTTCCTGAGTATCTAAAAGGTCTAATATACAGCATACTCGTTCAAGCTTTTGCTTCAGAGCATTTTTCAAGGATGGTAGCAATGGATGGTGCAACGTCAAATGCTGACAAGATGATAAACAGACTTACATTGGAATACAATAAAATGAGGCAATCTTCTATTACTCAGGAACTTTCAGAAATAATAGCAGGGGCATCTGTATAAAAGGAGATGATAGATTGAAGAAGGGATATATTACACAGGTCATTGGTCCTGTTGTTGATATAAAATTTGAAGGAGAACTTCCACCTATAAACAATGCTATAAAAATACCTATGGGGGATAGAGAATTAATTGTTGAAGTATCACAGCACGTAGGTGACAATATAGTAAGATGTATTGCGATGGCTCCAACTGATGGCTTACAAAGAGGAATGGAATGTATAGATACAGGTAATACCATAATGGTTCCTGTGGGAAAAGGAACCTTAGGTAGGATGTTTAACGTGTTAGGGCAGCCGATTGATGAATTAGGGGAAGTCAATGATGTAAAATACATGTCGATTCACAGAAAAGCACCTCCTTTTGAAGAGCAAAGCCCTGCTACTGAAATTTTGGAGACAGGTATAAAAGTTATAGATTTACTAACTCCCTATCCGAAAGGGGGCAAAATAGGGCTTTTTGGTGGGGCTGGTGTTGGCAAAACTGTTTTGATAATGGAGCTTATACGAAATGTTGCGATAGAGCATGGTGGCTATTCAATTTTTACAGGCGTTGGTGAAAGGTCCCGTGAAGGAAATGAATTATGGCATGAAATGCAGGAATCAGGAGTTCTCGACAAGACCGCTTTTGTATTTGGGCAGATGAATGAGCCACCGGGTGCCAGGATGAGAGTAGCTCTTGCAGGGCTTACAATGGCAGAGTATTTCAGAGATGAAGAACACCAAGACGTACTTTTATTTATAGATAACATCTTTAGATTTGTTCAGGCAGGTTCAGAAGTTTCGGCACTTTTAGGAAGAATGCCTTCTGCAGTTGGATATCAGCCTACTTTGGCAACAGAGTTGGGGCTTTTGCAAGAGAGAATTACTTCTACCAAAAAAGGCTCCATCACATCAGTTCAAGCTGTTTATGTACCTGCCGATGACCTAACTGACCCTGCTCCGGCTACCACTTTTACTCACTTGGATGCGACAACTGTTTTGTCAAGAAGTATTGCTGAAATGGGAATATATCCTGCTGTTGATCCATTGGATTCTACTTCCCGCATATTAGAGCCCCATATAGTAGGAGAAGAGCATTATTCTGTGGCAAGAAAGGTACAAGAAATCTTGGAGAGATATAAAGAACTACAGGATATAATCGCCATATTGGGCATGGAAGAGCTGACAGACGAAGACAAACTCATTGTTTACAGAGCGAGAAAAATACAGAGATTTTTATCCCAGCCCTTCTTTGTAGCAGAAACTTTTACTGGAATACCTGGTAAATATGTGCCACTGAAAGAGACCATCAGAGGATTTAAAAAGATTGTAGAGGGAGAAATGGATGATATTCCAGAAGCCGCTTTTTACATGGTAGGAAACATTGACGAAGTCTATGAAAAAGCTGAAAAGATGAAATGAGGTGGAATGAATGGATAAAAATTTTCACCTCGAGGTTTTAACTCCTCATAGAAAATTTTATGAAGGGGATGTGGAAGAGATAATAGTTACTATAACCACTGGTCAAATAGGTATTTTAAAAGGCCATATCCCCATGACAGCAGCCATAGGTACAGGTACTTTGCAGATCAAAGAAGATGGCCAGTGGCGAGAAGCCTTTATTTCCGGTGGCTTTATGGAAGTTAAAAGAGATAGTGTGACAATTTTGTCCAGTGCAGTGGAGTGGCCTGAAGAAATTGATATAGCTCGTGCTCAAGCGGCTAAAGAAAGGGCAGAAGAAAAACTCAGACAAAGAAGAAGTAAACATGAACATCTTTTGGCGGAAGCCGCTTTAAAAAGAGCATTAACGAGGCTCAACATTGCAAGTAAATATCACCGTATGTAAATATAGAACTTCCTACTGGTAATTTAAAAGCAGTAGGAGGTTTTGTTATTTGCCTGTTTCTTTTTCAGGTAGTTCAGAAAGAACTATACCGGTAAACATAAAAATTCCACCTAGTATTGCTCTAAAAGACATTACTTCACCCCCAATTAAAAAAGCAGCTATTGCAGCGAAAACTGGTTCTAATGCAAATATCAAAGCGGCATGGGTAGCAGTAGTATAGGCTTGCATTGTATTTTGTGCAACAATAGCAAAGGCCGTAGCGAAAACACCAGTTATTACAATTGCTGCCCATACATTGAAAGATGTAGGTACAAAAGGCTTTTCAAGTAACAAAGTTATAATGCCGCTTAAAAGTGCAACTATTCCTATTTGAATAGTAGCGAGCAAGTATGTATCCAAGGTGGAGGCATATTTTGCTATTAAAACAATCTGCATTCCAAACGCAAAAGCACACAAAAGCGTCAAAAAGTCACCTATGTTAATAGATAAATCAATATTTGCAGTAAGCAGTATAAGTCCTATAAAAGCAAGTACAATTCCCAAAATTGAAGATTTTGAAGGTTTTCTTTTAAGAAACACTGCTTCTAAAATTGGTACTAATACTACGCTAAAGCCGCTTATAAACCCTGATTTGGATGCTGTAGTGTATTTAAGTCCCATTGTCTGAAAGGCATAACCTAAAAAAAGCATTGCCCCAATTACCGAAGCAACAGCCAATGTTTTTTTGTCAATGGTTTTTAATTTTTTATGAAAAATTATTGTAAGAAGCAAAAAAGCTAATAAAAAACGTATAAAAAGAAAGTTGTATACCGGAAGTGTCTGTATAGCATTTTTGACTATTATAAATGTAGTTCCCCACACCATAGTTACTAAGATAAGCACAATGTCGCTTTTAAGTTGCGTTGACAAGCTATCTCCTCCTCGTATGTTACTAAAATAAAGCTATAGTTTAAAGTTGTGAACAATTGGCATACGCCTTCCTATTCCAAAGGCTTTGGTGGTGACTTTGAGTACAGGTGCTGCTTGTTTTCTTTTGTACTCTATTCTGTTGACTTTATTTATAACATCTTTTACCAATTTTTCATCATATCCCTTTTCTACTATTTCTTTTACTGACCTGTTTTCCTCTATATACATTTTCAGTATTTCATCTAAAATCTTATAAGGAGGTAATGAATCTTCATCTTTTTGATTAGGTCTTAATTCTGCAGAAGGGGCTTTTTCAATTATAGAAATTGGAATTATTTCTTTTTTTCTGTTTATATATTTCGCAAGCTCATATACCATCGTCTTAGGGACATCTGCAATTGGTGCAAGGCTTCCACTCATATCTCCATAAAGAGTGCAATATCCCATTGCCAATTCTGATTTATTTCCGGTAGTTAAAACAATGTGCCCTTCCCTATTTGATATAAACATTAAATAATTACCTCTTATTCTTGCTTGTATATTTTCTTCTGCCAGGTCACCTATGGCGCTGTTATCACCATTGAAAACGGATAAATAACTTTCAAACACGGGCTCTATTGGGATTACTCTAAATTCAATTCCCAAATTTTCAGCCAGTATTCTTGCATCACTTTTACTCCCTTCAGAGGAGTATCTTGAGGGCATTGAGACGGCAAGAACATTTTCTTTTCCTAAAGCTTCTACTGCGATAGCACAAACTACTGCCGAGTCTATTCCACCGCTTAAGCCTACTACTGCCTTTTTAAAACCTGATTTTTTACAATAATCTCTTACACCAAGGACAAGAGCATTATATACCCATGATATATCCTCTTTCATTTCGGGGAGCTCTTTAAAATTTTTCAACTCATCAATATCGACAATTTTAATGTCTTCCTCAAAAGCTTTAAGTTGTACCACTCTTTTGCCCTCTTCATTTACTACAAAACTAGAACCGTCAAATATCAACTCATCATTTGCACCAACTTGATTCACATAGATAAAAGGAATTGCGTACTTTTTTATCTTTTTCTCTATCATTTCTACTCTCATGTTTTGTTTACCCAGGTAATAGGGAGATGCCGAAATATTTATAAAAATATCAGGCTTTAACTTATATTGCTCTTCTAAAACATCAACAGAATAATCTACATTTGGTTCAAAAACATAATCTTTCCATATATCTTCACATATATTAACTCCTAATTTTATTCCTTTAAAAGAAGCTACCTTTCTTAATTGTGCTGGTTTGAAATATCTTTTTTCATCAAACACGTCATAGTTGGGAAGTAAAGTCTTGTCAAAAACCTCGACTATTTTACCGTCATAAATAAAAAAAGCAGAATTATAAAGGTTGCCTTCTGTGTCTTGCCTTACAGTACCCAGTATTACTCCAATTTGATAAGTAGCAGGTAAAACTATTTCATTTATATATTTTTCATTGGCCTTTAAAAAATCTTGCATAAACAAAAAGTCTTTAGGAGGATAGCCTACAGTAGCTAGTTCAGGGAACACCACAAGGTCAGCTTTTTGGTATTTTGCTCTATTTATAAACTCTACTATCTTTTCGAAGTTTCCTTTTATATCTCCTACAACTGGATTTATTTGTGCCAATGCGATTTTCATTAGTTTTCACCCCGCAGTTATAGTACTACAATACATATTTTAGCACATAAAAAGACAAAAAACACTGTTTTCTATCTCCACCTTATCAGCTTTTTTTCAAGATACACTATAAAAATATACATCAAGGCAGATAGTATTGAGAGGATCAAGACACTTGTCATTACTAAATCCAACTTAAAAATTTGACCGCCGTAGACAATCAAATATCCCAAACCTGCCTTAGAAACTAAGAATTCTCCTGTAATTACTCCCACCCAGGAAAGTCCGATATTTATTTTTATGGCGGAAATAATCGTTGGAACACTGGCAGGAAGAATACATTTTGTAAGTATTTGCATTTTTGTGGCACCAAAAGTTTTTAAAAGTTTTATTTTTTCTTCGTCAACTTCCTTAAAACCCGTTTGTAAGCTTATTATAGTGACTATCAGTGAAATAGCGAGAGCCATTGTAATTATTGGAGCTTCTCCATTTCCCATCCAAACTATAAATATAGGACCCAATGCAATTTTAGGGAGGCTATTGAGTACTACTAAATAAGGTTCTGCAACTTTTGACAAAAAGTCTGACCACCACAAAAGTATAGCGATTATCATGCCAATTATTGTGCCAAGAGTAAAACCTATTATCGTTTCACTCAAAGTAACCCATATGTGCATAAAAAAATAACCATTCTGGCTTAAAGTCATCATAGTTTTTAACATTCTTGAAGGCTGACTGACCAAAAAAGGGTCTACAATTTTGTATCTTGCTACAATTTCCCATGCTGCAAAAAAGAGGACTAGTATTGTAAATTGAGTGATTCGCACCAATATGTTTTTTCTCTTTACCTTTTTTAAAAATTCCCTGTGCTCTTTTGAAATATAAGGGGTTGCTGCTTCATACATGGACATCCAACTCCTTCCAAATAGAATTAAAATATTCTCTAAACTCAGGGGCTTTTCTGCACCCTATTGGAGAGCGGTCTTCACAGGTTAAAATAATGTCATAAATCTTTTTAACATGGGCAGGCCTATTTGATAGAACTATAATTCTGTCACACATAGAAATTGCCTCTGAGATATCGTGGGTTACTATGACCGCAGTTTTTTGCTCGTATTTAAGAATTTTATACACTTCATCGGATATAGCAAGTCTTGTTTGGTAGTCTAAAGCAGAAAAAGCTTCATCTAATAAAAGTATATCAGGTTTTAAAGCCAATGTTCTTATGAGAGCGGCTCTTTGCCGCATTCCTCCTGACAATTGATTGGGATAATAGTTTTTAAACTCTCTAAGGCCGTATTTTATAAGCAAACCTTCTGCGTATTTTTTGGATTCTTCTGTTAGGCTTTTTTGTATTTCAAGTCCAAGTAGCACATTTTGCCATATATTTCGCCATTCAAAGAGGTGGTCTTTTTGAAGCATATAGCCTATTTTTCCATTTACCTCTATACTTCCGTAAGAAGGCTTTAAAAGGCCGGAAATAATCGAAAGAAGAGTAGATTTACCACAACCAGAAGGGCCTATAATCCCTACAAATTCTCCTTCGTACACATCAAAAGAAATATTTTTTAAAGCTTCCGTTTCATCCTCTAAGGTGTGATAATTAAAGGATACGTCTTTGAGGCTGACCATTATTTTATTCATAAAAGACACTCCCTTCTATGCGAAGTTAATAAAATGGGAGTTGTGCTCAATATGGGACGGACATATTGAGCACAATTTAAAACTTTACTTTTTGATCATTTTTTCAGCTTTTTCAGCGAAAGTATTGTTGATTAGAAGGTGAGAGTCCACCTTTTCTTTTATTACACCTGCATCTAAAAGTATATTTTGTAGGAAATCAAAGTCCTCAGCTTTCATTTTTAGAGTGGTGCCCCAGGTGTTTTGACTTTTGTACCTATCAATTGCTGTCGCCATAAGGTCTACATCAGCATCTGGGAAGAAAGGCTTAATTGCTTCCGCTACTTCTTTAGAGGAGTGAGAGTCTACCCATAGCATCCCTTTATATACTGCATTCACAAAACGCTGTATTATATCAGGATGTTTTTCAATATAGCTTTTTCTTGCATTAAAAGTGGTATAAGGAACTTCATGACTGGAGGCGCCAACTGATGCAACGATGTATCCTCCCTTTTCCTTTTCGACTAAAGAAGCCGTAGGCTCGAATAATGCCACATAATCTGCATCAGAGGACATAAAGGCACCGGCTGTGGCTGTAAATTGAAGATTGGTGATAAGGGTCAAATCTGTCTTTGGGTTTATGCCGTGTTCTTTTAAAATGTATTCCAGTGTCATTTGAGGCATCCCACCGGGTCTCCCGCCTATTACCTTTTTACCTCTTAAATTTTCCCATTTAAAGTCCGGTTCAGGCTTTTTTCCCAAGAGAAAAGATCCATCTTTTCTTGTCAATTGACCAAAATTTACAAGATAATCATCTCTTCCTTCTTTAAGTACGTATACAGTCGTTTCGGGCCCTTGAAGCCCTATGTCTGCTGTGCCAGACAAAACAGCTGTTGCAGCTTTGTCTGACCCTTGAGCAGTTGTAATGACAAGCTCTAGCCCCTGTTCTTTGAAAAAGCCTTGGCTTACAGCTACGTAATAGGGAGCGTAAAAGATAGAATGAACTGTCTCTATGAAATTGATTTTTGTAAGTTTTTGACTTTTATTTGTACATCCTGCAAATAAAGAAACTGTTAAGGCTAATACTAAAAGGAATACAATTAAGTACTTAAGCCTCATATCCATCCTCCTTTTTCTATTTTCACTTTATTATATTCTTGCAGTTAAAATGTGTGATTGACACAAATTGTGCCTTTTTGCGATTTTAAATTTGTAAATGATATTTGATAAAAAGAAGGAAAAGTGAAATTTTTGTCGAATATGTATATACTGTGGTCTTAATGGATTAAAATGCTACAAGAGAAGGGGATTGAAGATGGCACAAAAAGTAGCTGCAAAAAAAGGAAAGACAATAAAAAAACAAGCTAAAAATGTGTCTAGAAGTTTAATAGGCATAGATACAGTATTTTACATACTCCTTTTAATTCTTGTATTTTATCCACCTTTTTTTAGAGGCATGTACTTTGAAAAAGAAATGTTCCCTACGATTGCATTGACTTCTGCAGTATTTATTATATGGGTTAGCTTTAAAATTGTGAAAAAAGAACCTATAGTGAGTACTATCCTAGATTATGCTGCTTTATCTCTTGTAGGGGCATACATAATCTCTACTTTTTTTGCGGTAAATATAAGAGCGAGCATAGGTGAAGTTTTGAGATATTTTGACTATTTGTTCATATATTTTATGGCTAGTAGAACCGTAAGAGATAACAAAAAAATTTTTATGTTGTTAAACGTGCTAGTTTTAAGCTCTTTTGTTGTGGCAATTGTGGGACTTGGGTCTTCAGTTAATCTCATTCATTACAACGGTTCATGGGTAGGAGGCAGGATAAACTCTACTTTTCAATACCCCAATACAACAGCTTCATTTTTGATGGCTTTTTTCCTTGTCAATCTAGCTTTAATTTCTTACACTGATAATAAATATTTAAAGGCAATATACGGAGTGACCGCTTATACACAGTTTTATGCTTATGTGTTTACCTTGTCTCGCGGCGCATGGCTTATGCTTCCCTTCCTTGGCATTATCCTCATGCTTTTGATGCCAAGGGGCAAAAGAATAGAACCTTTTATATATTTTGTGGGAGTTGTGATTGCTTCAGCACTTCCTATAGTAAAGTTTAATTCGGCAGTTGCCAGCGGTGTAGCTTCTACCTTAATCAAATGGTATTTGATTGGGGTTTTTGCTTCACTAATTATTACATACGCAATAAGCTTTATTGTAAGTATTGTCAATAAAATAAATGTAAGAGCAGGAATAGCTATTGCTGCAGTAACTGGAGTTTTTGTGTTAGCGGCAGGGTATATAGTTTTTACGACACAAGTCCCTTTGACTTTAAAACATGATGCAGAGGAGCCTGACAGTATAAAAAGTGTGACAAGGTTTGTAAGTGCAGAACCTGATAGAATATATGTGTTAAAATACGAAGTTACAGCTAAAAATCCCTCAAATAAGGATTGGGCTTACGGTATAATAATAAACAGTAGAAATGAAAATGACCAATCTACTAAAATTGCAGAATTTTACGACAAAGACAATTTCGTAGGAGAAAAAACAATAGAATTTACTACTTTGAAAGACACAAAAAGGCTTGCCATAACATTTGTGAATAACTTCCAAAATACGTCAGTAACTTTTACAAAAGCACAAATATATCCTAAAAATGCTCCTCATGAAATACAAAACATAATGTTAAAATATAAATACTTGCCAGAGGATATTGCATCCCGTGTACAAGATATAGACTTTACCAGCCGCAGTAGTTCACAAAGGATGCAATTTTATAAAGACGGGTTTAAAATTTTCAAAGATTATCCTATATTTGGAGCAGGTGGCGGCGCATGGTCATCACTATATTTTAAATACCAATCTTACCTGTATTGGACTACACAAACCCATAACTATTTCATGCAGGTGCTTTTAGATACCGGTATTATTGGAGCTATCGCTATAGTATTTTTGTTAGTGTCACTTTTCAGGAGCATGTACAGAGTATATAAAGGATATTTAGAGGACAAAGGCAGAATTTTAATTGCTGCTGTTATAGTAAGCGTAGTAAGTCTTTATGCTCATGCTGCAATGGATTTTGACCTGTCGCTTTCTGCGGTATCTATTGCACTTTGGGCATTAATTGGTGTAATAAATTCTTTGGATATACTAAAATTTAAAATAAAAGACAAAAAGATTTACTTAAACTATTTAGCAATACTAGTAGCCTTCGTTGTAATGTTTATGTCTGGTTCTATGTCAGTAGCGTTAAGTTATGCTGTAAAAGGGGATAACTTTTTGAGACAACAAAATTTTGTTTTGGCAGAACAAAATTACGAAAAAGCAGTATCCTATGACCCATGGAATGCAAAATACAGAATGGCATACGGGCAAATTTTAACTGCCCTTGGTGACCAGTTAAAGGATGCTGTAAAGCTTCAAAAAGCGATGTTTGAGGAAGAAAAAGCCGTGCAGTTAGAGCCTTTCAATTCTCAACTTAATGCACAATTAGGGGCTTTCTACCTTGCACATGGACAAATTGACCTTGGCCTTAAATACGTATTAAAAGCGGTAGAAGTACAACCATTGAGGCCAGAAAATTATCAGCAATTAGCTGATGCTTATAACAAGGTTGGTATGTATTATTTAAACAATGGAGATAAAGAAAAGGCAAAGGAATTTTTGCAAAAAGCGGTTGATGTGCAAAAAATGTTTGACAAAGCAAACTCCAAATCCTTAGAGCCCAAACCTATGACTGAAACGACCAAAAAGATAATAGAAGAATCCAAAAAGGTACTTCAAGAGATACAATAAAAGTGTATCTCTCTTTTTTATCTTGATTACTCATAATAGAAATGGTATGATAAAGTCAGCAAAGGTTTTTATATGTTTTCATCAGTTCTTACTTTGTCATCTCACGACTCCCCAGTAAATTGGACATCGAGATACACTATAAAGTGTGTCTTTTTTTGTAAAGTATGGTATAATTAATTAACTGATAAAATATTACTTCTTTATTATTTTGAACCATTACTTTCATTTTATCTTTCTAAGTAGTAAAGTACCACGAAAAATCTCAGTTAAAAAGCGCAAAATAAGGAAAATTAGGAGTGGTAAGAATGAAGAAAATACCCTATGGGATGTCCAATTTCAGAGCGATGAGAGAAGAAGGATATCTTTACGTAGACAAGACGATGTATATAGAGAAGATAGAGAATCTAAACAGCAAATACCTGTTTTTCATAAGGCCGAGAAGATTTGGGAAAAGTCTCTTTCTTTCCACATTAGAGAACTATTATGACATAAACAATGAGGAAGACTTTGAGAAACTATTTGGCGACTTATATATAGGAAAGAAGCCAACAAAGCTAAAGAACAGTTATATGGTATTAGAGCTTGACTTTTCAGGATTAGATACAGGCAATAGAGAAAGATTAGAAAAATCCTTTAAACAAAACCTAATTGATTCAATAAGCAGCTTTTTAAACAAATACCGAAACATGTTTAAAGACATAGACGAAATAAAAGAGCATATCAAAAAGAAATCAGATATAAAATCAATAATAAACCAACTAATTGAAGAAGTAGAGAAAGTAGGTAAAAAGATTTATCTAATAATAGACGAATATGACCATTTTGCCAAT
>NZ_JAFCAC010000054.1:0-682 GCF_018588165.1 Thermoanaerobacter sp. CM-CNRG TB177 | reverse complement strand
GCATCGTCGCTCCGATGTTCCAAAGCGACAAAACTAAAGCTCGACCTTCAGGCTGTTGTAAGATGTCTGATAATTTGAAAACAAAAAGAAAATCAAAAGTCATATTGACTTTTGTAAATGTTATATTATATAATAATTCCGTAAACACGTGTTTATAAGATTGTGTTATAAAGATTCTTAATAACATATTGCTTTTAAAAATAATAGCATAATATAGTGTTAAAAAATATGGCACTTCTTTGCATGGTAAGATTTAAAAAAAGTACAGGCGTAATACCGAGATATGACTTGAAAAATAGAGAACAGAATAAAATAATTTTTTGTAGCAGGTGAGGGCTTCTTTTGTTGAAATATAAGGAAATTTGTATTATAATTAGAGAAACACGAATTTATAATTATCTCTTAATAAGGAGTAAGGTGCATGAATAGCAAGGATATTGCAAGGATTGCAGGTGTTTCACGTAGTACAGTTTCAAGAGTAATAAATAATTATCCGAATGTTCCGCCTGAGACTAAAGAAAAGGTCTTAAAAGTTATCAGGGAATATAATTATGTTCCTCACGCTTCAGCAAGGATGCTTAGAGGAAAAAGTTCAAAAACTATTGGATTGGTGATAGTTGATTTAAAGAAAAGGCTCTTTGTCAATAGTTGGGGTGGGTATTTTTTCTGAATGCCCACCTTT